>JBJEAV010000072.1:0-4170 GCA_051869395.1 Prevotella sp. | reverse complement strand
TCCTCGATGGTGCCCACGTTGAGGAATGCCTGCTCGGGCAGGTCATCCACCTCTCCGTCGAGTATCATGTTGAATCCCTTGATGGTGTCCTCGATTGGAACCATCACACCCTTCACACCGGTGAACTGCTCTGCCACGGCGAACGGCTGGGAGAGGAAACGCTGCACACGGCGTGCGCGGTTCACGGTCAGCTTGTCCTCGTCGGAGAGCTCGTCCATACCAAGGATGGCGATGATGTCCTGCAACTCCTTGTAGCGCTGGAGAATCTGCTTCACCCTCTGGGCACAGTCGTAGTGGGCCTTGCCCACGATGAGCGGGTCGAGGATGCGCGATGTGGAACCTAAGGGGTCAACGGCAGGATAGATACCAAGCTCGGTGATCTTACGGCTCAGCTCGGTTGTGGCGTCGAGGTGAGTGAAGGTGGTGGCAGGGGCAGGGTCGGTCAAGTCGTCGGCAGGCACATACACTGCCTGTACGGAGGTGATAGAACCCTTCTTGGTAGAGGTGATTCGCTCCTGCATCAGTCCCATCTCGCTTGCCAACGTAGGCTGGTAACCCACGGCTGAGGGCATACGGCCGAGAAGGGCTGACACCTCGGAACCAGCCTGGGTGAAACGGAAGATGTTGTCGATGAAGAACATGATGTCGGCTGCCTCGCCGTCCTTGCCTCCGTGGTCGCGGAATTCCTCGGCTACGGTAAGTCCGGACAGAGCCACTGAGGCACGCGCGCCGGGAGGCTCGTTCATCTGTCCATAGACAAGGGTGGCCTGCGACTTCTGCAGTTCCTCGGGATCCACAAGCGAGAGGTCCCACTTGCCTTCCTCCATGGCTTTCTTGAACTTCTCGCCGTAGCGGATAACGCCCGACTCGATCATGTCGCGGATAAGGTCGTTACCCTCGCGGGTGCGCTCTCCCACTCCGGCGAACACCGAGTAGCCGTTGTGTCCCTTGGCGATGTTGTTGATAAGCTCCATGATAAGCACGGTCTTACCCACACCGGCACCGCCGAAGAGTCCGATCTTACCACCCTTCATATAGGGTTCGAGCAAGTCAATCACCTTGATACCCGTGGCGAGCATCTCCTTGTGGGTTGACAGGTCTTCAAACTTTGGTGGTTCGCGGTGAATGGGATATGCGCCCTGCATATCCAATGGTTTCATACCATCAATGGGCTGTCCGATGACGTTCATCATACGGCCCTTGATCTGTTCGCCGGCAGGCATCACGATGGGCGAGCCTGTCTGCTTTGCCTCCAGTCCGCGCTGAAGTCCGTCGGTGTTGTCCATGGCCACGCAGCGCACGGTGTCCTCACCGATATGCTGCTGCACCTCGACAACAAGTTCGCGACCGTCGGGTCTTTCGATCTTCAGGGCATCATGGATTTTCGGCAACACTTTCTCAGCGTCCTGTCCCTTGGTGTCGAAGAACACGTCGATAACAGGTCCGATAATCTGGGAAATGTGTCCACTAATTTGTGCCATAAGCTGTCTTTTTATAAATTAATTTGTTTCTGAATTCTGATGCAAAGATAGCAAAAAAAATGCAAGTAGAAAAATTTATTCGCCGAAATATGCCAATATCGACAAATATTGTATCATTTTGGACATCTTTTCTGCTATAATAACATTATATACTCAGTTCGTCGAGCACCTTGATGAGCTTCATGTCGAGAGGCTTGTCGGTGCGGATGGCGTCGGCGAAGGGCACATAAACCACCTCGTTGTTCCTCACTCCAACCATCACGTTGCGCTGGCCCTGGATGATGGCCTCGATGGCTCCGACACCGGTGCGGCTGGCAAGTATGCGGTCGCGGGCTGTGGGGCGTCCGCCGCGCTGAAGGTGACCGAGGATTGACACTCGCACGTCGAAGTCGGGGAACTCCTTCTTCACACGGTCGGCATAGTAGAGGGCACCGCACTTGGGGCTCTCGGACACGATGACGATACAGCTCTTCTTGGACTTGCGGATGCCGCGCTCCATGAATCGTCCCAACTGGTCAACGTCGGTGGCCTCCTCGGGGATTATGGCTGCCTCGGCACCGCTGGCGATGGCTGAGTTCTGGGCGAGGAATCCCGCATCACGGCCCATCACCTCGATGAAGAAGATGCGCTCGTGGCTCTGCGCTGTGTCGCGGATGCGGTCAACGCACTCGAGGATTGTGTTGAGTGTTGTGTCGTAGCCGATGGTGGAGTCGGTGCCGTAGAGGTCGTTGTCGATTGTGCCGGGCAGACCGATGCAAGGCACGTCATACTCCGCTGCAAAATTGCGGGCACCGGTGAGCGAACCGTTACCGCCTATCACCACAAGGGCGTCGATATTCTCCTTCACCAATGTGTCGTATGCCTTCTGCATACCCTCGGGGGTCATGAACTCCTTGCTGCGGGCAGTCTTCAGGATTGTTCCACCCTGCATGATGATACCGCTGACGTTCTCGGTGGTGAAGGGACGAACCTCACCGTTGATGAGTCCGTCGTAACCGCGATAGATTCCCTTGATCTGGAAACCGTTGTAGATACCAGCTCTCGTGACGGCACGTATAGCTGCATTCATACCTGGGGCATCGCCTCCTGATGTCAAAACACCAATTGTCTTAATCTTTGCCATAAGCTTAATATTTATTGATTAATGTCTATTACCTTATTATATATATAATGTTATCCAACAAAATAAACTTCAGCCCAAAGGACTGCCATTCCCAAGAGCCAACCCACTGCCACCTTGGGCGTGATGATCTTGAAATACCATCCGATGTGGATGCGCTCCATCTTCATAAGTGCAAGTCCGCTCGACGAGGCGAAGCAAAGCAGGCATCCGCCGATGCTGGTGCTATAGGCTATCAACTTCCAGAAAGCGCCGTTCTGGACGAAGTTTGCCATATAGTCGGAATCCGCCCACATGCCCAACTGGCTTGCATCCACCACGGAATACATCGATATGCCTGTCATCGCCACGGTGAAGGTATCCACCACACCGCTGATAAGTCCGGCGATGATGCCCACTATCCATATATTATGGACATTATAGTCGAACCACTCGGAGACGGTTGCAAAGAATCCAGTCTCTGCCACCACTCCAAGGGCGAGCATGATGCCCATCACGAAGAGTATCAACTGTATGCTCCCGTACTGCACCGACTGGGGCGAGCGTCGCTGAACCATCTTGTCGCTGTTGATGAGCTTGCGGTTGAACGCCTCGTTGACCACCCATAGCACCGACAACACGCAGAGTGCGCCGAGGAAGGGACTGAGCTTGGTGATGTTATGGAATGTGGGGATGAACCACAGTCCGCCGATGCCCACGAAGAGCATGATGATGCGTTGCCAATAGTTGAGGTTGGTGTCGTCGCCACGGTATGGCATTGCGGGCCATTCCACGTCGAGCCTGTCAGGCAGTGACATCTGGATGAGCACAGTGGGCAACACCCATGCCACCATGGCGGGCAGGAAAAGATAAGCCGAGAAGTTGGTGGCAGTGACCGCCTCCCCACCCCACAGTATCACTCCCGCAGGGTCGCCGATGACGGTGAAGCATCCTCCCGCATTGGCTGCCAGGACAATGGCGCTGCCTATGAGCATACGCTGGCGGCGGTTCTGTACGATGCTGCGCATGATGACAAGCATCATCATAGTGGTTGTGAGGTTGTCGAGATTGGCTGAGATAAGGAATGTGGCTACGGTGATAGTCCACAGGAGGCGCTTGGAATTGCGAGTCCTGATCCACTTGCTTATGAAGTCGAAGCAGCCGTTGTTGTTGAGTATCTCGATGATGGACATTGTGGCGAGTAGGAACATCACTATAGCGGCAGCCTTGGCAACATATTTCAGGAATATGTTGTCGTAGATAAAGAATTTCACGGCCTTGCTGTTTGCCTCTTCGCCTGCGAGGAAATCAATGTATTCATGGGGATGTTGGCTCATCACGAAGTCCGTGCCATAGCAGATGTAGAACACCCACCCTGCGGTACCCATAAACATGGCGATTGCCGCCTTGTTCACGTTTGTCAGGTGTGCCGTGGCTATCAAAACATAGCCAAACAGCAGTAGAAGGACTATTATCAGAGTCATCATAACAAATACATTTTCGTTTTCAACGTGCAAAGATAATAATCTTTGGGAAAAGAAAGAAAAAAAAAGCAACTTTTTTTGTTGCTTTAACGGAATTTTAATATTT
>JBJEAV010000071.1:0-4188 GCA_051869395.1 Prevotella sp. | reverse complement strand
CAACTGTATCTGCTCTCTGAATTGAGCATTGCGTTGATGCGTGGTATCAACGAAGTCTTGTCAACATACTCGTGAGCCACGATGTCACGGAAATCACTGTTTCCTTTATTTATGTATATACCCATTGTTTCGCGTCTGTTGCAGGAGAAGTTAGCCTGCAATTTCGCTGCAAAGATAATGCAAATCGAAGACAATACAAAATAAAAGTCACAAAACTTTTATTTTTATTGTTGAGATGCAGCTTATCTTATGAAAAGTTATATAAAAAATATGAGAAACCATCACCTTTCGTCACATTTTTAGTCATTCTGTCCCAATTGTTTGGTTATTTGCCTTAAAAGTAGTACTTTTGCAGCCGAAAAATTAATTATTATGAATAAGGAAAAAGAAACAAAAGTAAATAACATTAAAATAAAGAAATTATGATAACAACAACAACTCCCACCATTGAGGGACATCCAATCAGAGAGTATAAGGGTTTGGTGACAGGTGAGACCATCATCGGTGCCAACTTCGTGAAGGACTTTTTCGCCGGCATACGTGATATAGTTGGCGGACGCAGCGGTTCCTACGAGAGCGTGTTGCGCGAGGCTAAGGACATCGCCTTGCGAGAGATGCAGGAGCGCGCTCAGATGATGGGTGCCAATGCCGTTGTGGGCATCGACCTCGACTATGAGGCTCTCGGCGCCAATGGCTCGATGCTTATGGTGACGGCAAGCGGTACGGCAGTGGTTATTTGATTTTTTTATAATGAAAAAAGTATTATATGTATTGCTTCCGCAGTTTGCGGAGCACGAATTGCCGTATCTCACCCAACCGTTGCGTTCAGATGCAATGGCAATGAAGGAGAATCCCAAGTATGAGAACAAGATTGTGGCAGAGACGATGGAGCCAGTTGAGGCTATCAGCGGTTTCCGCGTCCTGCCCGACTATACATTTGATACCATTCCCGAAGATTATGCCGCTCTTGTGCTCATAGGTGGCTATGGCTGGAAGAGTGATGCCACAGAACGTGTTGTGCCTCTTGTTGAAGATGCCATAAAGAAGGGACGCATTGTAGGAGCCATATGCAATGCGGCCTCATGGATGGCGAGCAAGGGCTTTCTCAACGATGTCCGCCATACGGGCAATGGCGTTGAACAGCTGCAGCTGTGGGGTGGCGAGCGTTACACCAATGCCGCCAACTATGTAAATGCACAGGCAGTGAGCGACAAGAACATTGTCACAGCCAACGGCAGTGCCAGTTTGGAGTTTGCATGCGAGATTCTCACTCTCTTCTGTTCTCTCCCCCTTGGGGGAGTTGGAGGGGGCTTCGATGAGCCGAAGGAGATAGAGATGTACAAGACATTCTACAAGTTGGGATTTGTGGAATTCGCTAAGATGATGTCACAGGCGAAACCACGGTTCCATTTTAACACTATCGGGTTGTTCACTACCGACAATGCCACGATGGTGACATTCTATCGTGATATCTTTGGCTTCCATACGGAATGGAACGGCATCGACCCAAACGTGGAGATGACTCTTGGCGACTCACGCATCATCATGTTCCCACGTGACGCCTTCGAGCAGATGACATCACAACAGTATGCCTACCCCACAGGAAACAGTGGCACAATGGAAGTCTCATTCGACGTTCCAAGCTTCGCAGATGTTGACAAGGAGTATGAGCGTGCTGTAAGCATGGGAGCTAAACCTGTGTTTGCACCAACCACAGAACCATGGGGACAACGTACTTGTTATGTGGCTGACCCAGAAGGCAACTTGATAGAGATATCATCGTTTGTTGAAGGATAGACGGAATATTGCGGAAATTCGTTATCAACGTTTGTTAAAAACTGCGGAAATTCTTATTTATAACAGTTAAAAAACTGCGGAAATTCGATTTTTCATCAATCAATTTGCCTTTAATTCATTTATTTTGAGTAACTTTGCACACAAATAAAATAATATAGAGTTATGGGTACAGTTTTTAAACGAAAGATATACGACGAAATGCTCGTCTGGAAGTCAGAGTCGGCAGGAGAATCAGCATTGTTGATAGAAGGGCCGAGGCGTGTGGGCAAGTCAACGATTGTTCGGTCATTTGCGCAGAATGAGTATCGCAGCCACATAATTATAGACTTCGCAAAGGCTTCAAGGGAAGAAAAGAGATTGTTCAATGATATCTCAGATTTGGATTACTTCTTCACCAGAATAAAACTGTTGAAAGGCGTTTCGTTATATGAGCGAGAATCGGTTATCATATTTGACGAGGTGCAGCAATATCCTATAGCACGTCAGGCAATCAAATATCTCGTTGAGGATGGACGATACGACTACATTGAAACAGGGTCTCTTATCAGTATCCACAAGAATGTGGACAACATAGTTATTCCAAGCGAAGAAGAGGCCATCAGCATGTATCCTATGGACTACGAGGAGTTTCGTTGGGCTTTAGGAGACACAGAAACAATACCTCTGCTAAAGGAGATGCTTGGGAAGAAAAAACCTTTGGGGGATGATGTGAACCGCAAGTTGCTTCGTGACTATCGCCTCTATATGCTGGTAGGTGGTATGCCTCAGGCTGTAAGCAAATACATAGAGACACTAGACCTTATGAAAGTTGACAAGGTGAAAAGAAGCATACTTCGTATCTACGAACAAGATTTCCACAAATTAGATAAAACGGATAAGGCTAAAGCCATATTTAAGGCAATACCATCCGAACTGAATAAGAATTCTACTCGCTATCAGATGACTACTGTGTTGGGCAAGGTAAGTGGCGACTCTGTGCGTGGTATAGTTGAAATGATTGAAGACAGCAAGACTGTAAATATTGCCTATCATTCCAACGACCCCAATGTGGGAATGGAGCTAACCTCGGACAAATCATCTTACAAGATGTATATATGCGACACGGGATTGTTTGTCACCCTTGCATTCTGGGACAAGAAATTCACGGACAATGTTATCTATCAGAAACTCCTGAATGACAAGCTGGATGCAAACCTTGGCTATGTGTATGAAAACGCAGTAGCCCAAGCATTGGTTTCTTCTGGCAACAAATTGTTCTACTATACATGGTTGGATGAAAATAAACATATCTTTGAGGTTGACTTCTTGTTGTCACGAGGGACAAAGCTATGGCCACTGGAAGTGAAGTCTGCTGGCTACAACACACACAAATCGCTTGACCTTTTTTGTAATAAGTATTCCGGTCGCATCAATAATAGATACCTTGTCTATACTAAGGATTTGCGGAAAGACGGTGAGGTTACTATGATTCCTGTCTATATGGTAGGCTTGCTTTGAGTCGCAGCCGAAATTGCTGAGTGATATGAATGACTAATATTTGTGCCTTTCGTCACATTTTCAGTCATTCTGTCCCTAATATTTGGCATATTGGATAATTACCACTACCTTTGCAGCCGTAAAAATATATAGAAGGATGATTGTATTGTTCCTCACACTTGAAGTTCTGTTTTCGCTACTTGCGATGCTTACGGTCGGATATGGCAATATTTGGCTGTTTCCTGCGTTGTTTCTGATTCATGACTTGGAGGAGATTGTCGGTTTTAAGTCATGGATAGAAAGGTATGGCGAAGTCGTAGGTGAGCGGTTTCCACGCTTCGCTCCAATGCTTCGCGGCTATACGACAGAGGGTATGGTCAAGGCCGTTGTCGAGGAATTTGCCCTTTGCGTACTGTTTACATCACTTGCCTCAACGGGCAAGCTGCCGATACTGTTGTTATGGTATGGCGCTTTCGCTGCCTACACTTTTCATCTTGTTGTCCATATTGTCCAGTCGGTGGTGCTTAGGATGTATGTTCCTGCCGTTGCCACCAGTGTTCTTTTGTTGCCTATAAGTTTGTGGCTAATGTATAAACAGCTCAAGTTTCTGAAGTAAAGAACAGTGCGGATGCCTCTGGGAGCGTGGGCGTCCCGCCCGCGGCTTGCCGAGAAAGCATATATCTTCCATCTGAGATGATTTTGATTACTCTCTACGCTGGCCGCAGGCGAGACGCCTGCGCTCCCAGAGGCATCCGCATCGAAAAACACTAATAATTGCCCGCGGGCATTCTGATATACAGACAGATATGTTACTTCCGAAACATAAATTAATGAAATTTGGGGGCAATGGAGGGGGAGGGGACGGCGCAAGGTGTCAAAGTGTCAAAGTCAAAGTGTCAAACTCAGTTTGGCACT
>JBJEAV010000070.1:185-4199 GCA_051869395.1 Prevotella sp. | reverse complement strand
TTTATGCAGTTAGGCAGGTTTTTTGGGCAGCCACGGAAAAATCCGGGTGCGCCCATCGGGCAAAAGCAGGGATTCACTTATACATATAAGGTGAATATCGTGAATGGTGAGGAAGTGCCTTACCTTGCCCTGAAAGATGAATATGCCGACAAATACACCAAGCAAAGTGCAGACGACAAACTGATTGGTGCCGTGAAGTCGTATATCTCCTTCAACGCTCATAACGACAAGAGTCAAAATATTGATGTTCCTGATGATGAAACCTTTACTATTGGTGAAGTAACTTATACCAAAGGAACGGCATACGAACCGACTGACGATGTATATACCAAGGGTGAACAATATACAGGCTCAGTATATACTGAACCTGATGTTTATGAATACTCGGGAGAGGGCATCAAGTACTTCTATCTAAAGAAACAAATGCCGTTTACCGACGAGGAAGGAAATCCCGTTAAGAAAGCAGTGTGGAATCCAGACTCAGGCCCTAATGAGGACTCTTGGACACTGACCTCAATGGGAGGAGTATCATCTGATGCAAACACCTTGCAATTAGGAGGTGCCAAGGCTTTCTATGTAGTGCCTATGACCACTTACGCTAAGAAGGTCATCTTCAATCTGAAATATTTCAGGAGTAAGGACGAGACAGGTTATCCAACAAAGGACAACGAAGAACAACTGATGAATTCATACTTTAAGAATGAAGACGGAAGTTATGATGAATATCCTGTGACAAAACGACCTGCGGAAATAAAGAAGAATGACGGAACTGTGGTTAATGACTATCTTGCCAAGCCTTACGAAATTAAAGACTATGGTGTAGGCAATGACCTGCAACTGCCTTGGAGCTACCGCAGACAGTTCTGCGACTATTTCTATAAGCTTGTGAAAGTGGAAGAAATGGCTGAGAATGGGTCAACTACAAATGTGACGGATAATTTCCAGCAACAGATAAACCAATTCTACACGGAGTTGACTCCTGAATTGGCAAACTACGTCGTCACCTTCGACGTGTATTACAAGACAAGGGACACATACCAAAGCAGCGACAATGCCGACAACGCATATTGGTATAACCTTACCACGCGCGTAAACAACTCGTCAGCCCTTGACCTCGTAAACTTCACATATACCAACGACCTTAATCGCGGTACTCGTGAACATCATTATACCGACGACTGGCTATGGGCATTGGATGGCGACCCTTACGGACTGCAAATACACAACAGATATGCACAATGGAACGAAGTGTTAGCTGTCAACAACGAAACACTTCCTAACCCTGTCACTCTGATGGAGAACATTGACCCGATAACCGGTGAGATGATAGACAGAGTGGAGTTTAATACCATATCAGCATCACCTTCATCTGCATCAAAAATGACACTTGCTGACACAGATGGTAATAATACTTACTTTGAGATGATGGAAGGCAACTATAGCGATGCTTTTATCGTTCATCCCGTTAATGCGGAGGTGCTGGATAAATATCCTGCATTCTTCATCTCATTCTTTATGTTTAATGCCGGTGCATGGCCTGTTCAGCTCAACGAGATGTACGACCGTGACGTGAAACGTAATGTGGCTGCCAACTGGATGCTTAGTCAGATTACCAAAGACCAGATAAACATGTATTATCAGAGACGTGGATATGTGGGAGGACTTGACCCAACGGTGGCAAAAACCAATGAGGCCCTCTTCGAGAAGCTGGCTACTGGCGATGCCACATACACCGACTTGAAGAAGGCACAGAAGATTGTGCATAACAAGGCAAAACTTGTGCCATTGCAGAAGGGCTACTATCGCATCAAGGCTATGTCGGACGAGGGTCTGACGGATTATGAGGCTGACAAAACTACATACGACGGAAACAGATACGTCACGGGATATCTCAGCGACACGGAAATGACGGCTGGAGCTGATGGAAAGCCTGTGCCTCTTAACTTCTGGGCTACTATATCAGATAAGAAGGGCAAGCTGCAACACTCGGATTTACCAGCTGAACATACCAACCAGTCGTACAACCGCGAACTGTTGGCTGCGGAGTATGACCCGTCGTCGATATTCTATTTCGTGCCGGATAATGAAGATGTTGATAATGAAAATGTGATTAAAGACAACTGGCGATGGAATATCCAGACGCAGGACTTATATGTAAACAATGGATTCACTATGAGCAAAACTGCGGCAAGCGGCGAGAACTCTGAGACTAACCTACGTATGTTTATCGATGACATCGGCGGAACTCTGTTCACCATCCGCGAGGGCAGCGACATGAAGACGGGATATCTCAACTGCTCGCCTGATGCCAAAAGATTTGCCGTCAATAAGGGCGATAGAAATGAGTTGCATGAGAAATATGATATTCAGGACACCAAGTGGTTGTTGCAACCTGTAGGTATTGCTGATGATAATATCCCCGGAGCCATGCCACTGAAGTTTGACATGCTCGATGGCAAGGACGAGTATTTCTATTGCTCGGCTTATCTGCCTTACGACATCATGCTGTCAACGGCTGATGTAAATAAGGATGTCAAGGCATATATCGCCACCGGTTCGCCATACCTTGATGCGAAGACCCAGCAGTGGAAGATTATGTGCAAGGATATTGGAGAATATAACACGGGAGATTATCAAGGCAACAGCAAGTTTGTGCCTGCACATACTCCTGTGCTGATTGTCAGCCAGAGTAATGATGTGCTTGCCAGAATCCCGACTGATGCTCCTACTACGGCGAATATAGACGAGAACAAGCTCTTCGGGTCGCTCCTTGCCCGCCAAGTAGGTGATAACGAATGGTCATCAGAAACCGAGAAGACTAAATATGAAGAGACAACCAGTCTCGTATATGTCTTCGGTATGGCTAATGACATGGCGGACTTCTATCTCAACGGCAATGCCAATCCTCACAACGAGAACAACTTCGACACGAAGTATCTCTATCATAACAAGGCATTCCTGATTGAGTCGCCCGTCATCAATTCATCACGCTCAAAGGTGTGCATCCCCGTATTCGACAGCATGCCGTCGGGTATCGACGGCGTATATGCTGACGAGGAGAAGGACAAAGTCCCGATTTACGACCTTTTGGGAAGAAAGGTTAAGAACGTAAGACGGGGAGTGTATATTCAGGGGAGGAGGAAAGTGGTTATAAATGAAGAGTGAAGAATGAAGATTTATTCCTGCTCCGCAAGATACCACTTGGAGTATTCAACGTAGTGCTGACCGAAGCTCTCGGCTTGGTTCTCCTTGGTCTTCTTGATGAACTTGGCGGGAACTCCACCCCATAGCTCGTGAGGACCTATCTTGGTGTTCTGAAGCACCAAGGCTCCGGCTGCAACTACCGCTCCCTCGCCCACGTCGCAGTGGTCGAGCAATGTGGCTCCCATACCTATTAGCGCACCATCGCGGATGGTGCAGGCATGAACCGTAGCGTTATGACCGATGGTAACGTCGTTGCCTATCACCGTCGGGCCGGTGGTGTTGGTGACGTGGATGCACGAACCGTCCTGAACGTTTGTGCGGTTGCCTATGGTAATGGGAGCGACATCACCGCGCACCACGGCATTAAACCAGATGGAACATTCGTCGCCCATAGTAACATCGCCAACTATTGTGGCATTCTCACTGAAATAGCAGTCCTTGCCCCACTTCGGGGTCAGACCTTTGATGGATTTTATTAGTGCCATTGTATTTTGTTATTTTATTATTAACAATATTTACACATATTAAGCCCTGTAAGGGCGGCATAACACAGCACAGGGTATAAACCCTGTGGATGATATGGTTTTCTCTCTCCTCCCCCTCCCTCCCGCCGTCGGCGGGAGGGAGGGGGAGGAGGGGAGTTATATGGGCTAAATGATAGGGCTTACGCCCTATCCTATGTTATGTCGCCCTTTCAGGGCTTGCTGCGCCAACATCCTATGTCGCCCTTTCAGGGCTTTGCTGCGCCAACATCCTATGTCGCCCTTTCAGGGCTTGCTGCGCCAACATCCTATGTCGCCCTTTCAGGGC
>JBJEAV010000070.1:0-85 GCA_051869395.1 Prevotella sp. | reverse complement strand
TTTGCTGCGCTGAAACATCTTATATTTCATTGCAAAAGTAGTTATTTTTTCGGATACGGCAAACTTTTGCGTCTTAAATTTGCAT
>JBJEAV010000069.1:0-4206 GCA_051869395.1 Prevotella sp. | reverse complement strand
GTTTCTTTATTTTTGTTTCGTAAATCATAATATTTCCTCACTGTCTCGCCCACTATGCGCCAGGGCAGCATGTAGGAGCGGTGGCGGCGGATGGGGGAGTCGAATAGCAGGAAGCCGAGGATGATGAACACGCAACCGTAGCACGCCCAACCATAGAGGGACTTTACGCCCAGGAGCAGCATTTCGTCCTGGAGATGGCCCGAGGCGAGGGCGGCAAAGGGCGACGACGCGCCAAAACGGCCTGTCCACAGGGCAGGACTGGTGTAGCGCATGAACCCGTCGGCGACGTATATACCCAACATCTTGGAATAGATGGCGCATCCCACGCAGCCGCCTATCACCATGTGGATCATGTTGAACACGCTCAGACCCTGGAAGAAATGGTGGAAGTCCATCACCTCGCAGAGCGATGCCATGAAGACTATGCTCAGTGTGGTGTAGGCAAAGCCGCGGCAGAACAGGGGGAGATAGAGAGTCCCGATGTTTGCCGAGGGCGACATCGTGAGATACATAAGCACGAGATACGCCAAGAGCACCGCCGAACCGATGATGCCAAGGCGGATGAACGACATGCGCATCACCTTCTGAAGCCACCACAGCGAGAACAGGCAACCGCAGATATTGCCCGCCCACACGGGGAGTGAGAGCGAGGCGTTGACCAGTGTGTTATAGTGCATCACCTCCTCCAGGTAAATCTCCTCGAGGATATGCTCGGTGGAGAAGAGCCACTCCACGAGACACATCAGGATGAGAATCTGCCTGACATAGCGGAAACCGCTGAACACGCGCGGGTTGATATAGGGATGGCGCACGTGGAACATGCGGTGGAGGATGGCGAAGAGGGTGATCAGGATGGTGCCCGTGAGATACCACACGGCATCGTGGTTGAACCATGAATACCAGTCGCCGTAGTCGAGTACATAAGCCAACTGCATCAGCAATGCCGACCACAGCACGAGCGACGTCCAGTCGATGCCGTAGAGCGGCAGGCGCATGAAGCGGAAATGATGGATGCAGGTGGTGAGGAACAGCAGCACGAGGCAGTGCAGCCCCACGACAAACCAGTGCATGAGCCGCCAGTCGCCGAGATAGCCGAACCATGCCGAGAGCAGGTCGCTGGAGTTGACACCGGCGAGGATGACCAGGTGCAACAGCGGGAAGAAGACGGTCATGTCGCGCTTGGGAGTCATCCACAGCTGTATGTTGGACATGCACTCGAAGGTGCCCTGAATCTTGGCTATGCCCTCGACGAAGCAGATGAGCCACAAGAGGGGCAGCCAGGTGACGTAGCCCAAGAGCAGGTTGGTGACGAGCACCACGACGGACGCTCCCGTGAGGAGGGTCTTGTTGGTGAAACGGAACTTCATCCTGAACAGCATGGGGAACCACACCGCCATGCCCGCAAGATTGCAGTATAGGCACATCAGCACGTCCTCGCGCATCTGCGACGTGGTGCCGATAATCTCGTTGAGCGCGCCCAGATAGCGTGCTCCCGTGACCTGGAACGACAGGGCGATGCAAAGATATATCCATGGTCGGATGCGCTCAGGCACAAAGCCGTTGAACATCGGCATGGAGAAGGTCATGTTGTTCATGAAATATTGAAATATTGAAATATTGAAATATTAATATATTGCCTCGCACTCCACGTTATATCCTGCCTTTAGCTTGCTGAGGCTCTCGGGGGAGTTGCCTTGCAGGGAGATGCGCACGGGGAGACGCTGCTCCACCTTGACGAAGTTGCCCGTGGCATTGTCGGAGGGCATCATCGAGAAGGCCGAGCCGGTGGCGTCGGAGAGCGACTCTACGGTGCCCTCGTATTCCACCCCTGGCACTGCATCCGCCTTCATCCTCACCTTCGAGCCGATGCGGATGTTGGCAATCTGCGATTCACGGTAGTTGGCCTGCACCCACATCTCCCGGCTGTCAACAATCTCCACCATGGTCTGCCCCGGCTGCACAAGCTGGCCAACGTGTATGTCCTTGCGTCCGGTCACGCCGTCGCATGTGGCGATGATGGCGCAATAGGAGAGGTTGAGACGCGCAAGCCTGAGGTTGGCCTCGCAGAGCTTTATAGAGGCGTCGTTCTGACCTAAGCGCACGGTCTGCTCGTTCTTCACGAGGGCGGTGGTACGCTTGCCGCGGCTCACCTGGTCGTAGCGGGCCTTGGCAGCCACGTATGCCGTGTGTACGTTGTCATACTGCTGCTGGGTGACGGCATCCTCCTTGAGCAGCTTGGCGAATCGCTGCTCCTCGCGTTGGGCGTTGAGCATCTGGGCCTTCACCTCCTCTATAGAGGCATCGTTGACGGTGATGTTGTTGGCTGTGGTGGCAATGCTCGCCGTGGCCACCATGTGACCCGCACGGGCATTGGCGAGGTCGGCCTCCGCCTGTGCCACGCGCAACTGGAACTCGGCGTCCTCAATCACCGCGAGCGTGTCGCCTGCCTTCACCCGTTGGTATTCGCCGAACCGTATCTCGCGTATGAATCCCGCCACCCGCGTGTTCACGGGGGTGATATGCTGGCACACGGTGGCATTGTCGGTGTATTCTACATTGCCGAAGTGGAAGAAGCGGTAGCACACGACGGCGATACCGATGAAGAGCATGGTGAAGATGACCACGTTGTATGTGATGCGTTTTACTGTTCTTTTCATAGTGTATGTGATATGTATTTTAACTTGTAATAATTATATATAATGTTGATGTCGGCATCCACGAGTCCGAGGTCTGCCGAGAGTTTGGAGTTGGAGGCGTCGAGCATGTCGGTGAGCAGGGCCAGACCGTTCTTGTATCTGTTTTCGGTGACGGCATAGCACTGGTCGGCAAGCTCCACCGACTTCTTCTGCGTCTGTAGTTCCTTGAAGGCGGTGAGATAGTCGGTGTAGGTGGCCTGCACGGCGTTGTCGAGAGCCTCGCGCGCCAGTTGCACCTGCTCCTGGCTTTGGCGCAGTTCGGTCTTGGCCTGTTTCAGCTTTTTGTTGCTCTTGAAGAGCGACGAGAGGTTGTAGCTCACTCCCACTCCCGCAAACCAGTAGTTGAAGTTCTTGTCGATGACGGGCACTTCTATGGTTATCGGACCGTCGAAGTGTTCCTCGGCCACCACCGCCACCTTGGGCAGCATCTCCGAGCGCTGCAGCTTTACCTTCTTCCGGCTTATGCTGACCACCGTCTCCGACTGTTGCAGGGCCACGTTGTTGCCTGCGGCGATGTCCTGCCATTCACCCTCGTTGAGTATCTGTGCGTCGCGCTGCAGCGAGGTGTAGTCGGCAGTGATCACTGTGCCTTCGGGCATGTGGAGCATGGTTACGAGCTGGTGGCTGAGCACCGACTGTGCGTCCTTGAGCTTGGCGAGTTGCAGCGTGAGCGATTCGAGCTGGAGTTCATATCGCGTGATGTCGGTTTTGAGGGCGGTACCCTGGTTGCGCCTCGACTCCATGTTCGCGATTACTTGCTTGGTGAGCCGGATGTTGTCCTCCACCACCTTCTCGCGGTTTTGCAGGCGGCAGAGGTCGAGATAGTGGGAGGTGATGATGAACCTTATCTCCTGTCGGTTCCTGGTGTAGTCGAGCTGTGCCATCCTGTGGGCCAGTTCGGCCAGTGCCACGCCGCTCTCTATGGCACCGCCGGCATAAATCACTTGCTGTGCCTTGAGTGCGAAGTTGTTCATGAAATGGGGATTGTCGATGTGCTGCCAGTTGTTCAGTTCCCTGTCGCTGAGCAGTCCGTCGCCGAGGTATCCTATGCTGAGCGACGCCCCGATGTCGGGCAGTCGCGCGGCCTTGGCGGCAGCCACACCGGTATGTGCAGCTTCCACGGCGGTTTTGAATGTCCTGATGCTTTGACTCTGTTCGTCGGCCAAGGAATAGAGTTGGTTGAGGGTCATCTGTGTTTGACCGTTCGCCACACCCGAGGCCGTGAGCAAAGCCGCAAGCAATACCTTGATGCTTTGTTTTCTCATACAATATATTTAAAATAAATCAATTAAAAAAATATGTTACCCTGTATTGTACGAGTCATGGTTTGAGGTGTGACTCTGGCCGAGTTTCGCGGTGCAAAGGTACTAAAAATTATTGAAAAATCATATCTATATACAGCGAAAATTTAAATATTGTTAACATTGAGATGTTTTATGTGTAGCTATTCACACATGTAGCCCTGAAAGGGCGATATAGCATGGATAGCCCTGAAAGGGCGATATAGCAT
>JBJEAV010000068.1:0-4227 GCA_051869395.1 Prevotella sp. | reverse complement strand
TGCGGCGAGAGCTTGCTCATGAGATATGCCGAAATCCAGTTGTTCGACTGTGCCAGTCCCCATTTCAGCGTCACCATCTCGCCATAGCGGCGGTGGTTGGAGTTGCGCGGTGTCCAAGGCTGTCCCGCCACGATGTATGTCTGCTGCACGTTGGGCGCAAGGTCGCAGGGCGAGAAACCGTTTTCCATCGCCAGTGAGTAGAGGAAAGGCTTGATGGTGGATCCCACCTGACGGCGTCCGTCCATACACATGTCATAGTTGAAGTGGATGAAGTTCATGCCTCCCACATACGCCTTCACCATTCCGTTCTGCGGACACATGCTCATGAATCCGCAGCGCAGGAACGACTTGTAATACTTGATGGAGTCGAGCGGAGTCATCGTGGTATCCACCTCGCCGTGGTATGTGAATATGCTCATCGGCGTAGGAGTTCGGAATGATTTCATTATCTCCTCGTCCGAAGCCCCGTTGGCCTTCAGTACCCTGTACCTCTCGCTCTGGTTGACCGAGCGCGTGAGTATTCTCTTCACCTGCTGGGGCGTAAGGCTGCCAGAGAATGGTGCGGTCTTCTTTCCGCGCAGTTCGCGGGTGAATGCGGGTTGCAGGAACTGGACGATATGCTCGTTGATGGCCTCCTCGGCATACTGCTGCATACGTGAGTCGATGGTGGTATATACCTTGAGTCCGTCGGTATATACGTTATAGGGAGTACCGTCCTTCTTGAGGTTTTTGTTGCACCATCCATACAGCGGGTCGGAGTCCCAGTTGATGGAGTCGCGATAGTATGCCACATAGTTCCACGAGGGATAGTTGCTTCTTTCGGGACGCTTCGCCATCATATACAGTCGGAGGAAGTCACGGAAATACACCGCCACTCCGTCCTTATGGTCGGAGACGTGGAAGTTGAGGTCGAGGGGCTTTTCCGAGTTTGCCTTGTATTCCTCCTCCGACATATACCCCGCCTTCACCATCTGCTGCAACACCACATTGCGGCGGTCGCGACACCGGTCGGGATTGCGCACGGGGTTGAAGTATGAAGGATTCTTGCAGAGGCCCACGAGAGTGGCCGCCTCGTTGACACTGAGGTCCTTGGGTTCCTTGCCGAAATATGTGTTAGCGGCAGTCTTGATGCCCACGGCATTGTGCAGGAAGTCGAAGTAGTTGAGATACATGGCGATAATCTCGTCCTTGGTGTAGTATTTCTCAATCTTCACGGCAATGACCCACTCTATCGGTTTCTGCAGCGCACGCTCCATCACACTGTGCGCCTTGCCCGAGTAAAGCTGCTTGGCAAGCTGCTGGGTGATGGTTGAGCCGCCTCCGGCATTCTTCTGTCCGAGGATTCCACGCTTGATTATAGCACGTCCAAGGGCATAGAAGTCGATGCCCGAATGGTCGTAGAAGCGTGCGTCCTCAGTGGCTACAAGTGCCTTGACGATATTCGGCGAGAGGTCGTTGTAATCCACGCACACACGGTTTTCCTTGTTATAGTTCCACGTGCCCATCACCTTGCCGTCGGCAGAGAACACCTGCGTGGCAAACCGGTTGATGGGATTCTGCAAGTCCTCAATGGGCGGCATATATCCGATCTTACCCTCGGCAATAGCCCAAAATGCGCCTGCGCATCCAAGAACAACCACCACGAGCAACGCCCAGAGGAAATGTACAAAAGTCTTTCTCATTTATTATATAGAATGTTGAATATTTAATATTGAATATCTAATATTGAATGTTGAATCGCTGCGCATATTGCAGCTTTTCGGGGCAAAATTAGTCATTTTTGGGGAAATATGAAAGAAATATCGCATTTTTCTGCAACTTTTAACCAATATATGGAGAAAAATGTGTACCTTAGCGGCGAAAAAGAAAAAAAAGATTACACAAGAGATGGAAAAGCATGATTTTGTGACTATCGCCAACCTCACCAAGGAGAAGATTCTCTATATGATTGAGCTGGCACAGGAATTCGAGCGACATCCCAACAGGGAACTGCTCAAGGGGAAGGTCGTGGCTACGCTCTTCTTTGAGCCATCAACACGCACACGACTTAGTTTTGAAACCGCCGCAAACAGGCTCGGGGCACGGGTTATCGGTTTCGCCGACCCTAAGATAACAAGCGGCACCAAGGGCGAGACGCTCAAGGACACTATACTCATGGTGTCCAACTATGCCGACGTCATCGTCATGCGCCACCATATCGAGGGAGCGGCACAGTATGCCTCGGAGGTCGCACCTATTCCTATCGTCAATGCCGGCGACGGTGCCCACCAGCATCCTTCGCAGTGCATGCTCGACCTGTATTCGATATACAAGACACAGGGCACACTGGAAAATCTGAACATCTATCTTGTGGGAGACTTAAAATACGGACGAACGGTTCACTCGCTGCTGATGGCCATGCGCCACTTCAACCCTACATTCCATTTCGTGGCTCCCAAGGAACTGTCGATGCCCAACGAATACAAACTCTACTGCAAGGACCACGGCATCAAATTCCAGGAGCACACCGCCTTCAACGAGAAGGTGATTGCCGATGCGGACATCCTGTATATGACCCGCGTACAGAAGGAGCGTTTCTCCGACCTCATGGAATATGAGCGTGTGAAGAACATCTACATCCTTCGCAACGACATGCTTGCATCTGCCAAAGAGAACATGAAGATACTGCATCCGCTGCCACGCGTCAACGAGATTGCATACGACGTGGATACCAATCCCCATGCCTACTACATCCAGCAGGCAGGCAACGGACTCTTCGCACGCCAGGCCATCTTCTGCGACGTGCTCGGAATCACGCTCGACGAAGTGAGAAATGACAAAACTATTATTAATTAAGGATTAGGAATTAGGGATTAGGAATTAGGGATTATGGCAAAGAACGAGATTATGGTGACTGCCATTGAGAATGGCACCGTCATCGACCACATACCAACTGAGAAGACCTACGAGGTGGCAAGCCTGCTGCATCTGCAGGAGCTGACCACACCAGTGACCATCGGATGCAACTTCCGCTCGAAGAAAATCGGACGCAAGGGCATCATCAAGGTGGCTGACAAGTTCTTCACCGACGAGGAGATTTCACGCCTCTCGGTGCTCGCACCTAACGTGGTGCTCAACATCATCAAGGACTACGAGGTGGTGGAGAAGAAAACCGTCATCACCCCGGATGACCTGAGGGGTATCGTAAGATGCAACAACCCCAAGTGCATCACCAACAACGAGCCTATGGACACCCTCTTCCACGTGGTGGATAAGGAAAACGGCATACTCAAGTGCCACTACTGTGAGAAGGAGCAGGATATTAATAAGGTGGAGCTGGTGTGAGCCCCAAGCCCCCCTCCAACTCCCCCGAGGGGGAGGGCTTAGATAGTAATAAAAATTAATAATTTAAATTATATAATAGTATTAACTGTGCCTACCGCCTTTAAAGCATTCCTTTTTCCTCCCCTCGGGGAGGTCAGGAGGGGGCTTGGTTTTGAGTGGGCAAAATATTTTAAAAGATGAAAAGAGATCAGGAGATTTTTGACCTTATCGAGAAAGAGCACCAGCGCCAGCTGAAAGGCATGGAACTGATTGCTTCGGAGAATTTCGTTAGTGACCAGGTGATGGAGGCTATGGGTTCATACCTCACCAACAAGTATGCCGAGGGTTATCCAGGCAAGCGCTACTATGGCGGTTGCGGAGTGGTTGACCAGGTGGAGCAGCTTGCCATCGACCGTGTATGCAAACTCTTCGGAGCCGAATATGCCAACGTGCAGCCGCACTCAGGCGCACAGGCAAACGCTGCCGTTCTGCTCGCAGTGCTTCAGCCGGGTGACACCTTCATGGGACTCAACCTTGCCCATGGCGGACACCTCTCACACGGTTCTGCCGTAAACACTTCGGGTATCCTCTATCGTCCCGTTGGCTACGACCTCAACAAGGAGACAGGCCGCGTGGATTACGACGAGATGGAAAGACTCGCTATCGAGAACAAGCCAAAACTCATCATCGGCGGTGGTTCTGCCTATAGCCGCGAGTGGGATTACAAGCGTATGCGCGAGATTGCCGACAAGGTTGGCGCACTCCTGATGATTGACATGGCTCACCCCGCAGGTCTTATCGCTGCCGGACTGCTCGACAATCCTGTTAAGTATGCCCACATCGTGACTTCCACCACCCACAAGACCCTACGCGGTCCTCGTGGCGGTATCATCCTCATGGGCAAGGACTTCGAGAATCCTTGGG
>JBJEAV010000067.1:1468-4244 GCA_051869395.1 Prevotella sp. | reverse complement strand
ATCAATAATATACCATATTGGAAGACTGCGGCTTGTTATACCAGTCCTTGTTGCTCTCGCGGTATCTCGCCCAATAAGCGAATCCGAGATATGCACCTGCCAGGACATTATCCTTGTAAATGCCTATTTGCGTGCCTTCGACGGGATAGCGGAACCTGCCGGGAATCATCAGTGCCCATGGATAGTTGTTGTCATATACGCTGTTGCCGTCGGCAGTCTTTGCCGCCCATTCCCTGAAAACCTCAGCGGTTTTGAACGGTTGGGTATGCACCTCATACACCGAGGCATTGTATTCCTCAAGGATAAACAAATCGACATTGCTAACCGAGAAATTATTGAAATCATTCTCGTCATTCAGTATGATTCTGAATGTCTGCGACTTGGCGTCAGCTACTGTCGCGGTCTGGTCTTTCCTGTCTGTCTTAGTGTTAAAATACAAGCGATAGGGCAATGCCGACATGGTCATACCGCCGGAGATGAAATAATGGGCATCGTTGAAGACGGGGATAACTATGTCATTGGTCTTGGGCATGACAAGGCATTCATTGCTATCGCCGAATTTGGGCAGCATGTCCTGGTCGCCATACTGTCCGAAGAAATAGAACTCGTCGCCCGACCTCTCATACGTCGGGACTTGGGCTATGTTAATTCCCGAAAGACGCATGGCAGCCGCAATTCTTGTATATGTGCCCACGGCACGCAGCGACACCTTGACATCTACATACCTATTGTCGCTTGCCTTGTCCCATGTCTTGTCAACAGAGACATCCATCACCGCGTCATTGAAGTCGCAGTCGCCAGGCTGGGGGAAGCAATCCTCGAAACAGAAAGTGTAAGACATCGGAGTCTTAAAGACCTCAGAAGAGGCATAAAGGCTCTCATCGGAGGCGGATGACGATGAGAACACTATGTCAATCAGATTGCCCGAGAGCGACACCTTCTTCACTCTCTGATTGCCCTTGTCATCCTCAATGGCGATAAACAGTTCCTTCTGTATTGAAGGCACTGTCAAGGATATGCGATAAGTGTTCTGTCCCTTAACATAACAGGTGTTCAACATTCGGGAGGAAGCGTAGGTCGGGTTTTCGGTATATACCCTAAGTATGTAAGAATCAGAATATCCGATTCCCACTTGCAGTGTGTATTTCTGAACCGTTGACCAATCCTGCATGGGGTCAATATCTTGAACGGGAAAAGAGGTCTCTACAAATTTCATGTAGTCTTCCTCATCGAAGAGGTCACTCTCCTTACAAGACGTGGCGGCAAACATCAAAGATGCAAGACCCACGATTGGCAATAAGCTATTCTTCATCATATTCATATTATATATAATAAGGTATTAATGCTGCAAAGTTATAAAAAAAAAACGATATGCAATGACTTTTCTGCGTTTCTTTTATATAAGATAGATATTTTTTTGTCTTTTTGCCGTATTTTGGGTGAATTTATTTTGTTCTTAGACAAAAAAAGGTTAACTTTGCAGCATTGTTCTGAAAAGTTATTTTGGTATGGTATTGAATTATATTTGGATTGCCTTTTTCGTCGTGGCATTTGTCATTGGACTGATTCAGTTGGTGTTCTTCGGGAACTTCGAGGTTTTTCCGGCGATGATGGACTCCACGTTTGCCTCGTCTAAGACTGCATTCGAGATTTCACTCGGTCTTACGGGTGTGCTCTCGCTATGGTTGGGAATCATGAAAATCGGGGAAAAGGGCGGTGTTGTCAATGTTCTGGCACGAGTGCTGAGTCCCGTGTTCTGCAAGCTGTTCCCGGATATTCCCAAGGGACATCCAGTGACGGGCAGCATCTTCATGAACATCGCCGCCAACATGCTCGGACTTGACAATGCGGCGACTCCGCTTGGACTAAAGGCTATGGAGCAGTTACAGGACCTGAATACGAAAAAAGACACTGCAACCAATCCCATGATAATGTTCCTCGTGCTGAACACCAGCGGACTGACGCTCATACCAGTGAGCATCATGGTATATAGGGCACAGATGGGGGCGGCACAACCTACCGACATCTTCGTGCCTATCCTTCTCGCCACTTTCTTCTCCACATTGGCAGGTATCATCGTGACAAGCATATACCAGCGCATCAATCTCATCAACCGCACTATGCTCTTGACGCTCGGCGGCGCATGTGTAGTGGTGGCATCGGTGATATGGGGATTCAGCCGCATGAACAAGGAACAGGTTGATATAGTAAGCACCACAACAGCCAACATTCTGCTTATGACCATCATTATAGGTTTCATCTTAGCAGGAGTGAGGAAGAAAGTGAATGTATATGACGCATTCATCGAAGGGGCGAAGGACGGATTCCAGACTGCCGTGAGAATCATACCATATCTTGTGGCAATACTCGTTGGAATCGGCGTTTTCCGCGCTTCGGGCGCCATGGACTGGCTTATAGGCGGAGTGAAATGGACAGTGGAGGCAATAGGCGGCAACACTGATTTTGTGGGAGCCTTGCCCACGGCACTGATGAAACCACTATCGGGCAGCGGTGCCAGGGGAATGATGGTTGACGCAATGACAACATACGGAGCAGATTCATTCGTAGGTCGTCTGAGCTGCATCTTCCAAGGCAGCACAGACACCACATTCTACGTACTCGCCGTATATTTCGGCAGTGTCGGCATCAGATACACCCGCCATGCCGTGGCTTGCGGGCTATTGGCAGACCTTGCGGGCATCATAGCAGCAATAGCGATATGTTACCTTTTTTTCTAACAAAATAAAATTATACTATTATGGATAATTTGAAACAA
>JBJEAV010000067.1:0-1368 GCA_051869395.1 Prevotella sp. | reverse complement strand
ATGGCAAATATGAAATCTCTGGCCAAGGACACGGCCATTTATGGACTTAGCAGCATAGTGGGACGATTTCTCAACTATCTGCTCGTGCCGCTCTACACGACACAACTGTCGGCAGCAAGCGGCGGATATGGCGTCATCACTAACATGTACGCCTATACAGCACTCATACTGGTGCTGCTGACATTCGGAATGGAGACTACCTTCTTCCGATTCTCCAATAAGGAGGGCGAAGACCCGCAAAAGGTGTATTCCACAATACTGACGGCAGTGGGATTCACCGCTTTGATATTCATTGCCCTGGTGTTCACGTTCATCACGCCATTGTCAGACGTGATGGGATATGCCGAACACCCATCTTATATATGGGTGATGGCTATCACTGTGGCAATAGACGCTTTCCAATGTATCCCATTCGCATATCTGAGATACAAGAAAAGACCCATCAAGTTTGCGATTCTCAAGATGTTGTTCATCGTAATCAACATCCTGCTCAACCTTGTATTCTTCCTTGTTCTGCCTAAATTATATGCTGATTATCCTGATGTCATAGGCAATATTTACGACCCTACGGTCGGAGTGGGTTATGCTTTCTACATCAATCTTGCCTGCACAGGAATGATAACATTCTGCTTCTACAGAGAACTCACAGGGTTCAAATATGATTTCGACACTGCACTGATGAAGAGAATGCTTCAATATAGTTGGCCAATACTTGTGCTCGGTATCGCCGGCATTCTCAACCAGACGGCAGACAAGATTCTCTTTCCCTACATCTATAAGGCGGGAAATGCACACGAGCAGTTGGGTATATACAGTGCGGCATCCAAGATTGCCATGATTATGGCTATGATTACCCAGGCTTTCCGCTATGCCTACGAGCCGTTTGTCTTCGGCAAGGCCAAGGACAAGGATAACCGCGAGACATACGCAAAGGCAATGAAGTTCTTCATCATCTTCACTCTCTTGGCTTTCCTTGTCGTGATGGGGTATATCGACATTCTCAAGTTCCTTATCGGCGAAGACTATTGGGACGGATTAAGAGTGGTGCCTATTGTTATGGCTGCGGAGATTATGATGGGAATATACTTCAACCTCTCTTTTTGGTATAAGCTCATCGACAAAACCATTTGGGGAGCTTGGTTCTCGGGAATAGGATGTGCAGTGCTGATAGCAGTAAATGTCATATTCGTGCCGCAATTTGGATATATTGCTTGCGCATGGGCAGGATTTGCCGGATATGGAACGGCAATGACTCTCAGCTATTTCGTCGGACAGAAATACTATCCTATCAAGTATGACCTCGTAGGTATAGGCAAGTATGTGGCATTGGCTATTGTCTGCTTCGCTATTATTAAGCTATGCAGGGAC
>JBJEAV010000066.1:0-4258 GCA_051869395.1 Prevotella sp. | reverse complement strand
TATGGCAGAAATGAATTTTGGTGGCGTTATCGAAACTGTAGTCACCAGCAAAGAGTTCTCATTGGAGAAAGCACGTGAAGTATTGAAGAATGAAACAATCGCCGTTATCGGCTATGGCATCCAGGGTCCCGGTCAGGCTTGCAACCTGCGCGACAACGGATTCAACGTTATCGTCGGACAGCGCGAGGGCAAGACCTACGAGAAAGCTAAGGCCGACGGATGGGTACCCGGAAAGACCCTCTTCTCTATCGAGGAGGCTGCCGAGAAGGGAACTATCGTATGTATGCTTCTCTCTGATGCAGGACAGATTCAGGCTTGGCCAAAGATCAAGAAATATCTGACTCCTGGCAAGGCTCTCTATTATTCACACGGCTTTGCCATCAACTGGAGCGACCGCACAGGTGTTGTGCCTCCAGCTGACATCGACGTAATCATGGTTGCACCTAAGGGTTCGGGTACATCTCTCCGCACCATGTTCTGCGAGGGGCGCGGACTCAACTGCTCTTATGCAGTTTATCAGGACGCTACCGGCAAGGCTGAGGAGAAGACCATCGCCTTCGGTATCGGTATCGGTGCTGGTTATATGTTCAAGACCACATTCCAGCGCGAGGCTACATCTGACCTCACTGGTGAGCGCGGTTCACTGATGGGTGCCATCGAGGGTCTGCTCGAGGCTCAGTACGATGTTCTCCGCGAGAATGGTCACTCTCCCTCTGAGGCATTCAACGAGACCGTTGAGGAGCTGACACAGAGTCTTATGCCTCTCTTCGCACAGAAGGGTATGGACTGGATGTATGCCAACTGCTCTACCACCGCTCAGCGTGGTGCATTGGATTGGGCTCCCCGCTTCCGCGATGCCATCAAGCCTGTTATGGAGTGGCTCTACTACTCAGTCAAGACTGGCAACGAGGCTCAGATTTCCATCGACAGCAACTCCAAGGCTGACTATCGTGAGGGTCTCAACAAGGAGCTTGAGGCTATGCGCAACAAGGAGATGTGGCGTGCTGCCGAAACAGTACGTAAGCTGCGTCCAGAGAATAGCAACGACTAATTTCTCACGCCCAAATAACTTCACCGCCGGTTTCCGCAAGGAGACCGGCGTATTTTTCGACCTGTACGTTTGAAGGGAACGCCCACCTCGCCCGCACTCAGATGCGGATGCCTCTGGGAGCGTGGGCGTCTCGCCCGCGGCCCGCATAGAGAGTAATCAAAATAATAGCAGGAGAGAAATATGCTTTCTCGACAGACCGCAGGCGAGACGCCTGCGCTCCCAGAGGCTGCGCATCCCTACCGTACAGGTTGATTTTATTTTCTTATCGGGAGCACAAGTGGATGCCCTGTTCACTTGGTAAGTGGATGCCCTGTTCACTTGTTGAGTGGATGCCCTGTTCACTTGGTGAGTGAATGCCCTGTTCACTTGGTGAGTGAATGCCCTGTTCACTTGGTAAGTGGATGCCCTGTTCACTTGGTGAGTGAAAATTTTGGGTATTTGCGGTCAAGAACGGGCATGCGGTCATCATTTTTTCAAAACTATTATAATACATATATATAATAAATATATAAAATAATATTTTCTCTACATTATATATTTTAAAAATAACGTGCCCGCAAGGCCGTTCTTGACCGCAAATGCCCGGAAAGTGACGGCAAATGGATGGAAAATGCCCGCAAAAATAAAAAAAACAATAACTTGAAATGACTATGCGTAAGGAAAGAATTGAGGAACTGCTGTCCGACGTGACATGCGGGATATATGAGAAGGAAACCGACGTGGCATTGGCACTAATGGCCGCACTCGCCGGGGAGAGTATCATAATGCTTGGACCGCCGGGAACGGCTAAGTCGATGGTGGCGCGACGACTGAAGTCGTGCTTCAGGGATGCACGTGGGTTTGAGTATCTCATGTCAAGGTTTTCAACGCCCGACGAGATATTCGGTCCCATCAGTATTTCCATGCTGAAAACATCAGATAAGTATGAGAGGGTTACTGATGGCTATCTGCCCACTGCCGACGTGGTGTTCCTCGACGAGATATGGAAGGCGGGACCTGCCATACAGAACACCCTGCTGACCGTCATCAACGAGAAGATATTCCGCAACGGCGACCGCGAGATAAGACTCCCGCTGAAACTGCTCGTGGCGGCAAGCAACGAACTGCCCACTAAGGGCGAGGGGCTTGAGGCTCTGTGGGACCGCTTTGTCATACGTCTCGAAAGCCGCAGCATACGTCTTGAACAGAACTTCAAGAAGATGCTCACGGATGACGACGAGCATGCCTTGGATGTTACCGCCCGCAATCCTATATCACAGGAGGAATATGCGGAATGGAAAAAGGAAATCAACGGGGTAAACATTCCCGACAATATCTTCCACGTAATCTTCTCCATTCGCCGTGCCTTGCAGGCAGTGAGGATTGACGACGACGAGCACCGCAGCGTATATGTCAGCGACCGCCGTTGGAAGAACATTGCCCGTCTGCTCAAGACCTGCGCCTTCATGCACAACCGCAAGGAGGTGGGGAAGACCGACCTGCTCTTCCTGCATCATTGCCTGTGGCAGGAGCCGGAGGAGCGTAACCCCATACGTGACATCGTATTGCGCTGTGTGTTCGATGATGAGTCGTCGAAGATAGCCGACATAAAGGGCAGGCTCGTGGATGACATCCGCCGCCACCGCACCAATCCGCTTTTCCATGGTTCGAGTGACTATTCAACAGAGATAGACCAACTTGCCGACAGAATCTCAGATATGGAGAGAACTGTCAATGGCAATATCTTCATCTCGCCGGAGGAAAAGAAGACTATCACGGGATTCTTGAAAGAAATGTATAAGGCACTTGCCTTCCTGAGGCAGGACTTGATGAAGTTAGAAGACTGATGGGGCAGGGTAGGGATTTCAGCGGAAGGCTCTTTCAGTTGGGAGCCGACATGATGGACAGTTCAAAGTATATCAAGTTTATTGAACTGTTCGTCACCACCGGACGCGTGCCTTCGCTCGACCGTCAACTCCTGCTCTCACGTCCTTGGGAGGGAGTGGAGCAAGACCCGCTCTTCGACTTTCTTGTCTCATTGATGCAGGACAAGAACCTCGCTCCGAAGGTGTTGTCGAGCAAGGTGAGGGCGGAGATATTCTTTACTAAGACAGGGCAGTTTGTCAACGAGTGCGTGCATGACATCAAGTTTATGCACCAGCGTGCATACACAGAGATAAAGCGCAGTGAGGAGGTGCAGACGTGGAGCATCGACGAGAGGAGGGTGATGTGGCGCAAGCTGATTGCCGACATAGATGCAGGATATGCTGAATACGGTTTCGACTCGCATTTCTTCATTCGACTGTTTTCCACTGATGAAGGCTTGGAGGATGAACTCAATTGGGAGAAGCTGTCAATCGACTGGCGCGAGGCGATGAAGTGCAAGTTCCGCCTTCAGCTTGCCGCCAAGCTCGAGCGTCAGCGTCCGGTATTAGTGCTGAGGATTGAGAATGCACTGAAGGCATTGGATGATAAAATCGAACTTTATGGCATGACCGAGAAGGAGTCGCTGAGGCTATGGGAGATGACAAGCGGAACATGGAGCGAGACGGAATTTGAGAAGAAACTCAACATAGTGCGTGCCGCCGACAAGTATCCGGAGATTGAGGAGATTGTGGAGCGGATGGGTCGCACTGCCGACAGCAACGGCTCTGACCGTCTTGCCGTGGCTGAGGGCAGCACAATGACGCTCGAACATTCATCGGGCAGTGACATCGAGGGCATCACCGTGGGCAACGACCTCAACGCACTTCTGCCGTCGGAGTTGGCGCAGTATGCCGACGACTCGATGGTGTCGCTGTTTGCATACAAGTATCTGACCAAGAACCTGCAGACCTTCCGTTATAAGTCGGAGATTACGCAGCCGTCGCGCAAGTTAAGTTTTGTGCGTGCCGCACGCAAGGGACCGATGGTAGTGTGCATTGACACATCGGCGAGTATGTACGGACTGCCGCAGCAGATAGAGCAGTCGTTGCTCGGACGCATAGAAATCAAGGCAGAGGAACTCGACCGTGCTTGTTTTCTCATTGATTTTTCGGTGAGCGTCAGGACGATAGACCTGCGTGAGCGCAGGAAGCGTAACCGCGAGGCGCGCCTTGGCAAGAAGCGCGACGACTATAACTTCGCGCCCGACCATGTGCCTTTTATAGGTGGCGGTACGAGTTCGAGAAAGCTCCTCACCACGCTCTTCGCCACTCTCGACAACGAGGGCGACCGTTATGTCAATGC
>JBJEAV010000065.1:14177-19258 GCA_051869395.1 Prevotella sp. | reverse complement strand
GGCATAAAATAATCCACTTTTTTCAGATACTTCCGGATAATTGTATTAAAAAAGCCTTAACTTTGCACCGTCAAACAGTCAAACGGCTAAAAGGCCAAAGAGAAAACTTAATTTAATACAATAATTAAAAACAGAAGTATGAAAAGAACAAGGTATCTCATGTTTTTGCTGGCATTGTTGATGACAATTCCGGCAATGGCTCAGAAACAGCTTTTCACGGGTATCGTTAAAGATGCCCTGGGCGAACCGGTCATCGGTGCGTCAGTAGTGGAAAAGGGGTCGTCGAACGGTTCTGTAACCGACATCGACGGCAAGTTTAGTGTATCAACCGCTCCCGGCACAACCCTTGTGGTGTCCTATATCGGATACAAGTCGCAGGAGGTGAAAGCTAAGGAGAACATGAACATCACTCTTCAGGAGGATGCTCAGGTGCTTGACAACGTGGTTGTTATTGGTTATGGAGTGCAAAAGAAGTCGGTAGTGACAGCTTCTATTGCGAAGGTTAGTGCTGACGACCTTGAAGGCAAGACTCGCCTTCGTGCCGACGATGCACTGAAGGGAATGGCTGCTGGTGTTAATGTGACTTCAGCTTCCGGTCAGCCAGGTTCTAAGTCAATGATTCGCGTGCGTGGTATCGGTACTATCAACAACTCCGAACCACTTTACATCATCGACGGTATGCCTACCGACCAGGACGGTATGGAATCAGTCAATCCTTCCGACATCGAGTCAATGGAAGTGTTGAAGGATGCTGCCTCTGGCGCTATCTACGGAGCGAGAGCCGCCAATGGTGTTATCCTCGTGACCACCAAGAAGGGTAAGCTTGGTAAGGCATCCATTAATTACAATTTCTCTTATGGTTGGCAGAGCGCATGGAAGAAGCGTGATGTAACAGGAGCCACCGACTATGCCGTGTTGATGAACGAGAAGTACATCAACGGTAAGCAGACTCTCCCGGCAGAGATGGCAAATCTTGCTGATCCCTACAACATCACAGATGTAAATGGAAATAAGATTACGGGCTTTGGTACTGACTGGCAGGAAGCCCTCTTCAACGACAATGCTCCTATCGTTCAGCATGATGTTTCAGTAAGTGGAGCTTCGGAGAAGGTAAATTATTATTTCTCAGCCGGTTATTTCTCTCAGGAAGGTATTGTCGGCGGCAACTACGGACAATCAAACTACGATCGTCTCACATTGCGTGCCAACAATTCGTTCACACTGCTCGACGCAAGTAAGGAGCGCTCGTTCCTCAATAAACTGGAACTGCACACCAACCTCTCTTATATGCGTGTACATAACACTGGTATTGACGCTAACTCAACATGGGGTTCGCCGCTCGGTTCGGCTCTCTATCTCGCCCCGACACTTCCTGTCACACTGACAGGTCAGGTGGCTCAGGATATGATTGATCACTATTCGGCATTTGATCTCTATCGCGATGCCAATGGTAATCCTTATACCATTCCAGGTTATCTCGGTTCATATAACGAGCAGAATAACCCGATTGCCCTTATGCAGCGCAATCCCACTCGCAATTGGGCACATAAGTTTATGCCAAAGATTGCCATCGACCTCCAGCTTTGGGACAATCTGAAATATCATTTCACATGGAGTGCAGAACAGTCGTTCTGGGGAAATGAGTCGGCAATCACCGAGAAGTACTATTTCTCAGGAAACAACAATGCCGACCATACATCAGCCTCTGTATATAAGGGCAACAACACCACATGGCAGGTGGAGAACACCCTTACTTACGACAAGACATTCGGCAAACATACCATAGGAGTAGTGCTCGGACAGTCAGCACTCAAATTCAAGGGTGACGACCTCTCAGGCTCTCATTGGAATCTCGTGAATACCGACAAGCCTTATCTAAGTTATACCACAGGTGGTGATTTCGGAACAGAAGTTGATGCCGACGGCAATATCATTGGTGTGAAGAGCTATGTAGGTGTTGGTGGAGGTCCGTATGTTGAGCATCGTCTTTCTTCTCTCTTCGGTCGATTCAGCTATAACTACGACGAGCGTTATATGGCTCAGTTCACTATTCGTCGCGATGGTTCAAGCCGCTTCGGTTCTAACAATAAGTATGGTACGTTCCCCTCAGTATCTCTCGGTTGGAACGTGATGAACGAAAAGTTCATGGAGAAGACACGCTCATGGCTCGCCAATTTTAAGGTACGTCTATCATGGGGTAAGAACGGTAATGACAATATCGGCGACTTCGCCTACACCACACTCTCGACTGTGGGAGGCACAAGCAATTACTATCTCGGGCAGACAGCCTCAATGGTGTATGGCTCAAAGGCCAACCGCCTTGCCAACCCCGACCTTAAATGGGAGGAGAGTGAGCAGACTGACATCGGTCTTGATTTTGGTTTCTTCAACAATGCTTTGACATTCACCGTTGATTACTTCATCAAGAAGACCAATGGAATGATTATAGAAATGCCTATCCCGAGCTATGTGGGCGAGGCAAAGCCTCTTGCTAATGTGGGAGACATGGAGAACTCTGGATTCGAGTTTGAACTGGGATATAAGTGGCACGTCGCCGATGCCAACTTCTCGATAAAGGCTAATGCATCATATCTGCACAACGAACTGAAGAACCTCGGTAATGATACCGGTTTCCTCAACTGGGGTATCAGCCAGTTCAGTGATGGAGGTACACGTGCTGAGAACGGACAACCGTTCCCATTCTTCTATGGATACAAGACCTTGGGCGTATTCCAGAACATGGATCAGGTGAACTCCTATACTTGGACAAATCCTACAACAGGTGAAACTCAGCTCATTCAGCCTGATGCACAGCCTGGCGACCTTATCTTCCAGGATACCGATAACAATGGTGTTATCACATCTGCCGACCGTACAAAGATTGGTAAGGGTACTCCCGACTGGTCGTTCGGTGCCACCTTCAATGCCGAGTGGAAGGGCTTCGACCTGAGCGTATTCATGCAGGGCGTAAGCGGTGTGGATGTATTCGATGCCACTTATCGCCAGGACATCGCTTCGGGTAACTTCCCCACATGGGTGCTCTCACGCTGGACAGGAGAAGGTACATCCAACCGCGTGCCAATCCTCAAGCAGGGTGACAGCAAGAACTGGGTGGTGAGCGACCTCTATATCCAGGATGGTTCTTACCTTCGTATGAAGAACTTGACTCTCGGTTATACATTGCCGCGCAATCTGACACAGAAGATAGGCATTAGCCGTCTGCGTGTATATGCAATGGCAGAGAACCTCTTCACATGGACAAAATATTGGGGATTTGATCCTGAAATCGGTACAAGCGGAACATCGCTTGGTGTTGACTATGGAGTATATCCGCAGGCTCGAACATATACCATTGGAGTTAATCTTAATTTCTAATTAGAAATGAGGAATTATTAATTTAAAAAGGAAAAACGATATGAAAAAGAACATATTCTTGGCAATGGCTACATCAGCCATGGTGCTCACAACATCGTGCAGCGACGGCTTCCTTGAGGTGAACAACCCCACGGGAGAGCCTCTGGAGGAATACTATACCAAGGAGGAGACACTCGAAGAAGCTCTTATGTCGGCATATTCTCCGCTGCACTGGCCCGACTGGGATGGAACGGCATATAACGACCTTACCGTGGATGCCGAAATTCTTGGCGATGACTTTTGGGTAGGCGGTTCAAGTATTACCGATAACCAGCATTGGCACAAGCTCTTCAACTTTGAGGGTGACGGCAACAACACTCTCGCCACACTTTGGACTGACTTCTATTCAGGCATCAAGCGTTGCAACGACGTGATTAAATACTGCTCTTGGGGCGGTGCTACTGAAGCATACCGTGCAAAGTGTGAGGCACAGGCTCGCCTACTTCGCGTATATTATTATAATATATTGTGGCACTATTATGGCAACGTGCCTTTCTATCTGGAAAACCTCTCGCTGCCATACACTGCTCCGCAGCTCACCGCCGACGAGATATATGCACAGCTCTTGCCTGAATTGGAGGATATCATCGCATCAAATGTGCTGCCGATGAGATGGCCGGCAAGTGAGTCAGGACGCGTATCACAGGCTATGGCATATATGCTCTATGCCGAGATGGTAATGTATCAGAATGATACACAACGCTATCCCCAGGCTCTCAGTTTTATGAAGGAGATAATCAGTTCGTCCGATTATGAACTCAATCCCGACTATGCTGCGCTCTGGGAGGAGTCTGGCGAGTGGTGCCAGGAGTCAATCTTTGAGGTAAACTACGATGACAATGCTGCACAACGTGACTGGGGTACATCAATGTATGCAGGCGGTAGCGTGTTGCCTACACTGATTTCTCCTAACACCTGGCCTGGAGGTGATGGTTGGAATGCCGGTGAGGACGGATGGGGTTTCTTACCGATGCGAGTGGAGACTATGGAGATGTTCCCCGAAGGTGATGTACGTCGTGATGCAACAGTATGGGATGTGCGCGAATATAGCTACACCGAGCGTTATCAGGACACACATCTTTGGCTGAAGAAATACCGTCCATATTCCGACAACAACAAGGACTGTCCAACGTCGAAGAACCTCAATTACAACAATAACAAGCGTATCTACCGCTATGCAGAGACACTTCTCAATGCAGCAGAACTCATCGTGCTCACTGGCGGTAATTCAGCCGATGGTCTGAACTATCTCAATCAGGTGCGCACACGTGCCGGACTTACAGGATACACCGAGTGTAACATCGACAATATCCTCAACGAGCGCCATCTTGAGTTCTGCGGCGAGGGCAAGCGTTATTTCGATCTCGTTCGCACTGGCTATGCCGCCACGACTCTCGTGCCCGACAAGTATGGATATCGCACAAACTCTTGGACTGAGAGCAAGAAGCATATTCCATTGGCACAGTCGGAGCTTGATGCTGACCCGACTTTGAAGCAGAATAACTATTAGGCCCCCCTGCCCCTCCCATGGGCGGGGTTATTAAAGGCAATAAACAAACAATTATTTAAATATTAATATATGAATAAGATTTTCAGATATATAGGTAGTGCTCTTGCCTGCGTGCTTGCCATGACGGCTTGTTCGCCAGAGGAGTTTACAGGAGCCG
>JBJEAV010000065.1:0-14077 GCA_051869395.1 Prevotella sp. | reverse complement strand
CTTGCCTGCGTGCTTGCCATGACGGCTTGTTCGCCAGAGGAGTTTACAGGAGCCGACCAAAACGGACTGCCCACTGTAGATGGAAGACAAGTGAGCGTGACCACTGACCAGGAGACCAATACGGCTGTATTTACGGTTAGCGGTGATTTCAAGGGATGTTATCCCGTATGGTATCTCGATGGCAAGATTTATTCGTTCCTTGCTACTGGTAGCTATAGCAGTATGGAACAGGGAACCCATGAGCTTGAGGTGAAGGTGATGAACCGCAATGGTATATCACAGGCTTCCGCCAAAGGTTCCTTCACATTCAACGAGACAAAGGTTGACTTCACTCCGTATTTTAACAAACTGTGTAATAAACAGTGGCGTATCGACTATGCTGAGGCAGGTCACATGGGTTGTGGTCCTTCGGGCACCGATGGTTCAGAATGGTGGAAAGCCGGTGTTAATGATAAGGCCGACTGGGGCATTTATGACGACCGTGTGTCTTTTGTCCATTCTGATAGCGATCCAGCAACTGGCGGCACTTATAGCTACAACCCAGGAGAAGGTGGCACTGTATATGTGAACACAGGTTGCACTGTCTTCTCAGAGTTCAACACCAACGATGGTAATGACTTTATGGCTACCGTAAGTGCACAGACTGCATCTTATACACTTGTTCCCGGAACATTCAACGATGAGGCTTGTCTCTATATCCAGTTTGCTCCGCAGACACTTTTGCCATACATTCCCAATGATGTGACATATAATAATCCATATTATCGCATTGAGGCACTCACCAATACACGCATGGTGCTCGTCTGCGACGATGGCGGCATTGCATGGCGTTTGGTATTCACAAGTCGTGAAGACACAGGACTCCCTGAACCAGGTGATGAACCAAGTGCAACAATGGACTGGAACTATGATGCTGCTTCCAACCTCTGGAAGGGAGTGGACACTGGAGATTTGTTTGTAAGCATTACACCGTGGTTTGCCAACGACGGATGGGGTCAGATAGACAATCCGGAATGGAAGCAGGATGGCGACACATGGCAGATAACCATGCCCGAGGGCTTGGGAACACAGCAGTGGCAGGGACAGTTCCCGATTAATACCACTCTCACCGCATCAATGAACAAGCGTTACAACTTTTACTGTGTTGTAGAGGCCGACAACGACATACCAGGTTTGACCATCAAGTTGACGGAGACTGACGATCCTGACGGTACTAAGCATGACAACAACTTCTTCTTCGCCGACCGCCATGAGGTGACGGCAGACAAGGCATTCATCTACAAGGCTGAGAACGTTTCCCTGCCAGTAGGCGATGCTCATGCACTTTCACTCTTCTTTGATTTTGGCGGTACTCCGGCAGGAACTGTTGTAAAAGTGAGCAAGATTTATTTTGAGGAAGCATTGTCATACGATGACGCAGCCAACCTATGGAAGGCTGTTGATACAGAAGATGCATTCTTGAGCATCACCCCATGGTTTGCAAACGATGGATGGGCACAGATTGACAATCCTAAGTGGTCTCATAATGGCAATGTATGGGAGCTTGACATTCCCGAGGGCATTGGTACACAGCAGTGGCAGGGACAGTTCCCTATAAACACTTCGCTCACTGCCTCCATGGCCGACAGCTACACCTTCTCATGCACCATTGAGGCCGACAACGACATTCCCGGTCTGACCATCAAACTGACTGAGACAGATGATGCCGATGGCACGAAGCACGACAACAATTTCTTCTTTGCCGATCGTCATGAGGTGACTGCAGACAAGGCATATACCTATAAGGTGACAGGAGCCAAACTGCCTCAGAATGATGCTCATGCACTCTCGCTTTTCTTTGACTTTGGCGGCACTCCTGCTGGTACCCACGTCAAGATTAAGGATATTATATTCGTGAAAGAATAAAATACCATAGGATATGACAAAGAAGTATTTGATAATTTCAATCCTGCTTATATTTACCTGCCTCACTGCTTGTGGGGGAGATGACAACGACAATGACAGTCCTGGCGTGAGCCAGGCTGTCATTAGCCTTAGCAAGTCATCTTTGGAATTCACTGGAGATGCAGGTGAGCAGGCTATAACGATTACCACCAATCACGAGTGGGCGGCTTCGACAAGTGACTCTTGGATAACTGTGAGTCCTGAGAGCTCCACTCAGCAGAATGCCACGATTACCGTCAAGGTGCAGAAAAACGGCAACTATGACGGTCGTGAGGGTAAGGTGACGATTATGGCTGGTGCTGCCCGCGGATATATCAAGGTTGTGCAAGCCGGTGGTGACGGCATTCCCGACCCGTCGGCAATCACTTGTCCTATTGAAGGTTATAAACTGGTATGGAACGACGAGTTTGATTCCGGATCTTATCCCGATGGTGACCTCTGGACTTATCAGGAGGCAAATCCAGGTTGGGTTAACAATGAGTTGCAGACATACGTCAAGGAGAAAACTCCTTCTGGAACGCGCGTTGCCGATATCAAAGACGGTAAGCTCCGCATAAAATGTTTCAAGGAGGACGGCAAGATATATTCTGCACGTCTCTATGGCAATGTGCGCACTGGTTGGACATACGGCTATATCGAGGCAAAGATAAAGTTGCCGAAGGGCAAGGGCACATGGCCTGCCTTCTGGATGATGCCTGTGAAATTTACGGCATGGCCCGATGATGGCGAAATGGATATTATGGAAGAGGTGGGCACCAATCCCAACTATGTCTCTTCGAGTCTTCATGCCCTCGGACATTATCATGCCAATAACACCCAAGTGACCAAGGAACGTTATCTTGCCGGGGCGGAGGATGAATTCCATGTATATGCGATGGAATGGACATCAAAATATATACAGACGTATGTAGATGGCGAGAAACTGCTCTATTACGAGAACGATGGAAGCGGCAAGCGCAACTGGCCCTACAATACACCGTTCTATGTGATACTCAATCTTGCATGGGGAGGCTCTTGGGGCGGAATGAACGGAGTTGACGAAGGTGCCCTTCCTTGCACTATGGAAGTGGAATACGTGAGAGTGTTTCAGAAAAATTAAAGAATTAAAATAATAAAGTCGCTTTAATTATGAAATTATTAAAACGATGTATTGCTTTAGCTTTCGCCGTTACTTTATTCGGTACGGCAATAGCTCAGAATACGAGGACTTTGCCTGTGTATCTCGATGAGACGAAAGACATCGAGATGAGGGTGGAGGACGCATTGAAACGAATGACGCTCGACGAGAAGATTAGAGTCATTCATGCCCAGAGCAAGTTTTCATCGGCAGGCGTTCCACGATTGGGATTCCCTGATTTTTGGACAGACGACGGACCTCACGGTGTGCGTCCCGATGTGCTTTGGGATGAGTGGGAGCAGGCAGGTCAGACCAATGACTCGTGTGTGGCTTTCCCAGCCCTCACATGTCTTGCTGCCACCTGGAATCCTCAGCTCTCACTGCTCTACGGCGAGAGCCTTGGCGAGGAAGCGCTTTATCGCGGCAAGGATATGATACTTGGTCCTGGAGTGAACATCTACCGCACTCCACTAAACGGACGTAATTTTGAATATATGGGCGAAGACCCCTATCTTGCCTCTCGGATGGTAGTGCCGTATATCCAGGGAATGCAGTCGAAGGGCATTGCGGCTTGTGTGAAACACTATGCCCTGAACAACGATGAGGAATATCGCCATCAAGTGAATGTCATCGTCAGCGACCGTGCCCTGCACGAGATTTATCTCCCAGCTTTCAAGGCAGCCGTAACTGAGGGCAAGGCTTGGGGTATTATGGGAGCATATAATCTCTACAAAAATCAGCACAACTGTCACAATGCCATTCTTCTCAATAAGATTCTCAAACAAGACTGGCAGTTTGACGGAGTGGTGGTGAGCGACTGGGGAGGAACGCACAACACTGATGAGGCCGTGAAAAACGGTCTCGACCTTGAGTTCGGCACATGGACCGACGGACTCACCATGGGTGCTACGAATGCCTACGATAATTACTATCTCTCCTTACCTTATAAGAAACTCATTCAGGAAGGTAAATACACTACCAAGGAACTCGATGACAAGGTGCGCCGTTTGTTGCGACTGTTCTATCGCACTACCATGAATCGCCAGCGCCCCCATGGTTTCCTTTGCTCCGAGAGTCATTATGAGGCGGCAAGGAGAATCGCCGAGGAGGGAATTGTATTGCTAAAGAATGCCCCCCTGCCCCCCAGTGGGGGGTTAAAAGGCGCGGGTAAGCCTATACTGCCAATTGATTTGTCTATACCCCCCACCGGGGGGCAGGGGGGCCGTGCCTTGTTGTCCATCCTCGTCGTCGGCGAGAATGCCATCAAGATGATGACAGTAGGAGGTGGATCTTCATCTCTGAAAGTGCAGCGCGAGGTTTCTCCGCTTGACGGACTCCGCAATCGCCTAAAGGGTATTGCCGATGTGGATTTTGCCCGTGGATATGTTGGTGATGTCACCGGTGCATATAATGGTGTAACCACAGGACAGGACTTGGCTGACTCCCGCGATGAGGCTGAACTCATTGCCGAGGCAGTTGAAAAAGCAAAGACAGCTGATTATGTTATTGTCTTTGGAGGTCTCAACAAGAGTGATTTCCAAGATTGCGAGGGTCACGACCGCAAGGACTTTTCTCTGCCTTATGCACAGGATAAACTTGTAGAGGCTCTGGCAAAGGTAAACCGCCGAGTGGTATTCGTGAACATATCAGGAAATGCCGTAGCCATGCCCTGGATAAAGGATGTTCCTGCCGTCATTCAGGGATGGTTTATTGGTTCGGAGTCGGGCAATGCCCTTGCCTCCATTCTCGTAGGTGATGCCAATCCGAGCGGCAAGTTGCCTTTCTCATGGATGAAGAGTCTCGACCAGTATGGCGCACACGCTCTTGGTGCTTATCCCGGAACATGGCGCTCTGACGAGAAGATTATCGACGAGGAATACAAGGAGGATATTTTTGTAGGCTATCGTTGGGCAGACAAGAATAAACTTGTTCCGCTCTTCCCGTTCGGCCATGGATTGAGCTACACCTCTTTCGAATATGGCAAGGCAAGTGTTGAGCAGTCGTCAGATGATATTTCACTCTTCACTCTTCATTCTTCAATAAAGAACACAGGCTCTCGGTCAGGTTCTGAGACAGTTCAGTTGTATATCCGCGACGTGAAGAGTTCGTTGCCGCGCCCAGTTAAGGAGTTGAAAGGATTCCAGAAGATTACTCTTGCTCCCGGCGAATCGCGTGACATTACTTTCACTATCGACAAGTCGATGCTCAGTTTTTATGATGACAGTAAGGGCGAATGGGTGATGGAACCTGGTCGTTTTGAGGCTTTCATAGGTGCATCTGCAGGTGATATAAAGGTAAAGGTGGCATTCGAAGTGAAATAAAATGATGAGAAAATCAATATAATCTTTGGTTTATTCGAATTTTATATGTACTTTTGCACACATAAAACCTATAAGTATGAAGAAAATATCTATATTTGTAGTGGCAATACTGGCGGCAACGTCAGTATTTGCCCAAAAGAAACCGATGAATGAGTTCATCGACGAACTGATGTCGAAGATGACTCTCGAGGAGAAAATCGGTCAGCTCAACCTCCTGCCAGGCAATGACATTACCACAGGAGCGGTTATGAACAGTCCGTTGGCACAGCTCACTGCCGAGGGAAAGCTTGGCGCAGTGCTCAATGTCAAGGGACAGGACAAAATCAAGGAACTGCAGAGCATAGCTGTCAAGAAGAGCCGTCTCGGTATTCCATTGCTCATCGGTCAGGATGTCATCCATGGTAATCAGACGGTATTCCCTATACCGTTGGCACAGGCTTGCTCGTGGGATATAAAAGCCATAGAGAATGGTGCGCGTATAGCTGCTAAGGAAGCCACTGCTCAGGGTATCAACTGGGTGTATAGTCCTATGGTGGATATTGCCATCGACCCCCGTTGGGGACGTGTGGCTGAGGGAGCTGGTGAAGACCCGTTCCTCGGATGCCGTATCGGCGAGGCTCTCGTCAGGGGCTATCAGGGCAACTATGGCAAGGAGAATGCTATGGCATGCGTGAAGCATTTCGCATTGTATGGAGCTGCCGAGGCAGGACGCGACTACAACACAGTGGATATGAGTCGCGTGAGGATGTATAATCAGTATCTTGAGCCATATAAGGCTGCTGCCAAGGCAGGTGCTGGTTCGTTTATGTCGTCGTTCAATGTTGTTGATGGCATTCCCGCCACTTGCAATCGATGGTTGCTCACCGACCTTCTGCGCAATGAGTGGAAATACGACGGCTTTGTAGTCACCGACTATGGGTCAATCAACGAAGCAATCGTTCACGGTATTGGCGACCAATCAGTTACGTCTGAGCGAGCCTTGAAGGCTGGAACGGATATGGATATGTGCTCAAATGCTTTCATTGCCCAACTTGCAGGACTGCTGCAGTCGGGACGCATTTTACAAAAGGATATTGACACAGCCTGTCGTCGAGTGCTCGAAGCTAAGTATAAGCTCGGACTCTTCGACGATCCCTATCGTTTCTGCGAGCCAAAGCGCCTAAAGACCGACTTATATACAGCAGAACATAGAAAGGCAGCAAGGGATATGGCGGCAGAGACCTTTGTGCTGCTTAAAAATGAAAATATTCTTCCTTTGAAGAAGCAAGGAAAGATTGCACTCATCGGCCCTCTCGCCGACAACCGCTCGAATATGGTGGGTTGCTGGTCAACGGGTGACACTCCCGAACTCTATTCTACATTGAAGGAAGCCATGGAGCGTTATGTGGGCGACAAGGCTCAGGTGCTCTTTGCCCAAGGATGCAATATCTATGCCGACGAGGCTACTCAGAATGGTGCCACTTTCGGTCGTCCTATCCCCCGTGTTGATGATGCACAGGCAAAGGCTGAAGCTCTGCGCATTGCTGCCGAGGCAGACGTGATAGTTTGTGCTATGGGCGAGATGGCGGAGATGAGTGGCGAGAGTTCGTCGCGTGCTGATATTTCATTGCCTTGCGTGCAGATGGCACTCTTGAAGGCTCTCGTGGCAACGGGCAAACCAGTGGTATTGCTCAATTTCTCTGGTCGTCCTACCATTATGTCGTGGGAGGCGGAGAATGTGCCTGCCATCCTTAATGTTTGGTTTGGCGGTTCTGAGACTGGCGATGCCATCTGCGACGTTCTCTTTGGAGAGAAGTCTCCTTCGGGACATCTTACCATGACCATGCCCAAGGCTCTCGGTCAGATACCTGTGTATTATAACCACCTCAACACGGGGCGTCCCGTGCCCGAGGGAGTGAAGGAATACCGCAAGTATCAGAGCAACTATATCGATGTGCGCAACGATCCCCTTTATCCTTTCGGCTACGGTCTGAGCTACACCACGTTTGAATATGGCAAGCCCAGTCTGAGCGGCACGACGATGGACGCGAACGGCAAGCTCACCCTCACGGTCAATGTGAGGAACACGGGCAATTATGATGCCGACGAGGTCGTGCAGTTGTATATACACGACCTTGCAGCTTCAATCAGTCGCCCTGTGAAGGAGCTGAAAGGTTTTGAGCGCATATCGCTGAAAGCAGGTGAGAGCCGTGATGTAAAGTTTACCATCGACGTGGATATGCTCAAGTTCTACAACAGCGAGCTGCAATATGTGGCGGAGCCTGGGGACTTTGAGGTGATGGTTGGCGGCAACAGTCGTGACGTGCAGCGTTTGAGGTTTACACTACAATAGAATAACCATGCGACAAATAATCCTTGTCCTTCTGTCGGCGGTGTGTCTTCACTGCTTGGCGGACAACGAGCAACTCTACCGAAGCCTGGACGAAGCAATCGCCCAGGCTCCGGAGTTTGTGAAGAAACGTGAGCAACGCATTGACAATCTCCGTCGGCGTTTGCTCAATGCCAAGGATGACAAGGAACGCTATCAGCTTACATGCCTGCTCTTTCAGGAATACAAACCATACAAGAGCGACTCTGCCGCCAAGTATATCTCGGAGGCAATCCTTCTTGCGGAGAAGGGCGGGGACAAGTCGCAGCAATGCCTCAACCGTTCGCAGTTGGCTTTCCTCTGTTCGTCAACAGGCCAGTTTTTGGAGTCATTGCACTATCTCAAGACCACGGACACCGTCGGTGTTTCGCGCGATGCGTTGATACAGTACCACATATCCCTTGTGCATGTATATGGCGAGGCGGGATATTATTGCAATGTTCCCAACCTTAAGGAGCAATTCTTTGCAAAGCGGGATTCGTGTGATGTTGAGATGTATAAGGTACTTCCTTCCGACAATGACTTTTATCTTCAACGTAAGGAAATGGAGTGCTACAATAAGGGGGACTGCGAGGGTGCGCTCCGTTACAATGACATCCGTCTTGACAAGGTACAGCCCGAGGTTCACCAATATGCCATTGTTGCGTTCTACCGCCATATGGATTTCATGCTTGCGGGAAAGACGGAAGAGGCAAAGGCATGGCTTGCCAAGTCAGCCATCTGCGACGTGCATAATGCCGTGATGGACCAAGGGTCGCTGTGGGAACTTGCCAACATGCTTGCCAAGGATGGCGATATGGAGAGGGCTCGCATGTATATCAATTTCGCATGGGAGTGTGCCAACACCTACAGTACCCACGTGCGCAGTTGGCAGATTTCACCGATATTGTCGAGTATCGATCGCCAATATCAGAACGAGATAGAGCATACCAACTCCATGCTCACAATAATGACTATTGTGGTCAGCATACTGTTGTTAGGCTTGGTGATTTTGTTTTTTTATGAGTATCGCCGTCGCCGTCAGTTGAAGGATGCCCATAAGGCATTGAGCGACAAGAATGAACAGATGAAGAGTCTGAACGACGAACTGATGCAGGCTAATCTCACTCTCGACGACACCAACCGCCAACTGAAAGCTATAGTTAGTCAACTCAACGAACAGACGAGGGTGAAAGAAGTGTATGTAGGTCGCTTCATGAGTCTATGTTCTGAGTATATCGATAAGATTGACGATTTCCGCAAGCGTGTTAATCGTATGGTAAAGGGTAGGGAATATGAAGAGCTTTATCGCATGACAAAGTCAACAGAGATGAAGGCACAGGAGATTGAGGACTTGTGTGCCAATTTCGACAATGCCTTCCTGCATCTTTTCCCCAATTTTATAGCCGACTTCAATGCCCTTCTTCTCCCTGAAGAACAGATAGAGGTGCAGGGTGAATATAAACTAAATACCACCTTGCGTATCTTTGCCCTCATCCGTCTTGGCATTGACGACAGTTCCAAGATAGCCAAATTCTTGCATTATTCCGTCAATACCATATATAATTACCGTGCCCGTGTAAAGGGTATTGCCGTCACTCATCGTGATGACTTTGAGGTGAGGGTAAAGCAGATAGGCATGTAGAGTGTAACGATGACATCCGATTATTATTCTGACATTATGTATTTCTTTTTGTTGGAAATGTAAATTGTGTTTTTATTAGGAGTGGTAGCCTTAGTGCCACTAATGGTATAGATGGGCGCATCTTGTTGAGTGTTTGCTGTAGGCAGATGAATCGCAGTGGAAGTTGCCACTTTGAGTTTGTTTATCAATACAGGACCAGTCCCTGCATTTTTCAGTATAACACATTGTTTCCCTGCATTAAGTTTGACAGTTAAGGTCACATCAGTCCATATTCCATCGGTGGAAGGCAGAACTTCTGACAAAATTTTGTTGTCTGAACCTAATGCATTGAGGAAAATTTGGAAAGTATTGTCTTTGGTAGAGTTGATATGCAGAGAAATGGTGTAATTTCCATCTTCTGGGATATCAATCTGAAAGGCTGCCCATGACCCCGATTGCCACTCTACCTGCAATGGCGTTTCGCTGTCAGTTTCACTGTTGGGGCGTACTTTTATCTGATGCTCGTCCGTAGATGCATCAACATAGTCTTTTGCATGGATGGTCTCTCCAACAGCGTAATATTTGGCTTTATTAAATGAAGACATGTATATATATACAAGTCCTAAGTCTGAAAGTTCGCTATCCTTTTTATTACTTTTGAACAAACTCATATACGGAAATTCTGATTCTCCTTTGGAAGGGTTAGCCATAAACCAGGCGTAGGCAGCCACATTGTCACTTTTCTCGAGTGCTTGTATCTTCTGTGTCATCTGGTCAATCTGGAAGTCGCGTGTCAGTCCAGACTGATAAGGATAGGAGTTGGTCTCCCATGAGCAGAACTCTGTAAGGAACATACGCGGATAGTGTCCGTTGGCTGTGAAATAGTTGTCCATGAACTTTAAGAGATTAGGGTAGAGGGCACGATTTGTGGCTCCCATTAGGTCGCTCTCGTCCTTGGTGTCGATATCACTATAAAAATATCGCGATGCAATCCAATCTACCGCCGAATAATAGTTCATATAACTATGGAAGGCGAGATAGTCGATCTTGGCATTAGGCACAAGGCGGAAAAACTCGTCATACCATTCAAAAGGCTGCCATGTGCGGCCTCCCACCTTATCGCCTGTGAAGTTGAGAGCTGGAGCTACTATCTGAAGTCCGAAATCCTCAGCTATCTTCTCTATTTTAGGCCATGTGTCGGCTGCCTGTTTTGGAGTCATTGCCGAACCGCCTACGCCAGTGCTGAGGTTGGGCTCATTGAAAGCCAAGAGATACTTCACCTTGCCGTTTCGTGCCGTGAGATAATTGCGAAGCTTTGTCTCGTCAAAAGAGCCGTTCCAACACATCGGTAGAAAAGCCATATTTGAATCGTAGATAGAATAATCCCCACTTTTCTCAGCCTCTCCCCAGGTGTAAAGCCAACTTATTCCCGGTGCCATCTTTTCCACAGGCATCGAAGACAACACCTGGGTCTTCTCGTCCCAGCAAACTCCGCGTTTGGCACTGCGTTGTTGTTCAAAATCGGTTGTGGCATCACTGGCATTTAGTGCACAGGCAAACGTAGAAGTCAATGTAGATATGGTAATAAGAACCACCTTTGGTATAAACGGTTTCATAATCTTAAGTTTTTTATGTTTACAACATTCTCAATAATAACATATTATTTACAAAAGTACAATGAATATTGCATAATATACCATTTTGCCTGTTAATCTAACTTAAAATGCCCAAATACCACTTGTTTTTCAATACTTTTTTATATATTTGCGTCATTATTCAGATTATATATTCACCAAAGAGAGTATTTCTCATTTTTTTTATTATTATGAAGATAGCGATTATAGGAGCCGGGGCAGCGGGATGCTTTGCGGCTATTGAGATAAAGAGACGTAGGCCGGAAGCGGTGGTCACTGTATATGAGAGTGGACGCAAGGCTTTGGCCAAGGTGGCAGTGACGGGTGGTGGGAGATGTAATCTCACCAATTCGTTCGCTGGCGTGCGCAGCATGGAGAACGTTTATCCACGTGGGTCAAGGCTTATGAAGCGATTGCTTAGGGAGTTCAGTCATGAGGATGCATACCAATGGTTTGAGTGCGAGGGCATAAGACTCACCACACAGGAGGACAACTGTGTATTCCCCGTGTCGCAGGATGCCATGGAGATAGTGGATAAGCTGCTATGGCTGATGCGCAGGCATGGGGTTGGGTTGAAGACAGGACACCGTGTGGAGAGGATAAACCACGATGATGTATATACTCTGTGTTTCTCAAATGGGGAAAGCGTTGAGGCTGACAAGGTGGTGGTTACCACCGGCGGCAGCCCTAAGCCCAGCGGATTGAAGATGCTCGACGGCTTAGGGCTTGACATCGTGGAGCCTGTTCCGTCGCTGTTCAGTCTATGCTTAGAGAATAATCCCATAACTGATATGACTGGAACTGTGGTTGAGGATGTGCAGACGAGTATCGTGGGTACAAAGATGAAGGCCGAAGGACCATTGCTGATTACGCATTGGGGACTTAGCGGACCTGCCATCCTAAAACTCTCGTCATACGGGGCACGCCTTCTCCACGACTACAACTATAATACTAAGATATCCGTCAACTGGTTTGGCTCTGCCAATGAGAATGAGGTGATGGAGCAACTCTGTGAGCTGTCTATCCGTCATCCCCAAAAGCAGGTGCAGAGCGTATATCCCGACTGCTTCAACAGTCGCCTGTGGCTTCATCTCCTCTCCTGTGCAGGCATTCGCCCTGATATGCGATGGGCAGAGATGGGCAGGAAGAGCTTCAATCGCATGGCTGCAATGCTCACCAACCATATCTTCGACATCACCGGCAAGAACAAGTTCAAGGATGAATTCGTGACATGTGGCGGAGTCTCCCTCTCAAATGTTAATCCCTCAACACTCGAATCTCGTCAACATCCAGGCCTCTACTTTGCTGGCGAGGTGCTCGACGTTGATGCCGTCACCGGTGGCTTCAATCTCCAGGCAGCATGGACTATGGGATATGTAGTGGCAAAGAGTATATAAGTTCATAACTACAATAAAATGGAGAATCCTGTCGTCAGTGGAAACTGACGACAGGACTGACAATACTTAAAACCTATTTGTAATAATTATCATCTTGTTATCCTGAAATGCAATCTTTCTATATTTTGGTTTTAGTAATTATTATTTTTGATTATAAATCTTTCCATTCACAATTACGAGTCCCTTGAATGACTTGGCTACCTTCTGACCGTTGAGATTGTATCTCTCGCTGCTGAGGTTTGCCTTGTCTGATGTCAAGTTGTCAATGCCTGTGGTTGTCATGTGACTCTTGAAGAACGCCATGTAGTTGTCATACCAGTCGTTGGCTGTTTGATGTTTCAGTTCGGCATTGAACGTGAGGGTCTTCTCCACTCCCTCGGGGAGATTGTTGTAGGGAGCTATGTTGGTGTGAGGAGGACAAACGTCATCCTGAAGACCGATGCACGACATCACGGGTGAAGAGATGCGGGTGGCAAGGTTCTTCGTGTCGAAATAAGATAGGAAGGCAAACATTTCCTCGTCGCTAAGACCAAGTTCCTGCTGTTTAAGGTGTGCGGGATATGCCGGCCAACTGCCAACCTCGAAATAGTCGGGGAAGTCGCCCATGAAGGGAATGGCTGGAGCAATGGCATTGAGCTTGTGGTCGCTCAGAGCAGCGGCTGCGTAGGTGAAAGCTCCACCCTGACTTGCTCCCTCGGCAAAGAGATTGCCTGTATCGACCTTGTCGCGCGAGCAGAGGAAATCGATGCCTCGCAGCACGTCCATATATGCGCCACGATAATAATAGGTGTCCTTGTCGCCGAAGTTGAACTGGAACCAGTCGCCGTAAGTGTTCTCGTACGGCTCGCGGTTGTTCAACAGCTGACCACGTGTAGAGAGATAGAGTTCGCTGAAATCTGCAAGTCCGTCACCATTGGGGCAATATGGGTTGTAGCCGGAGTCGTAGCCCTGATAGTGGACGATGGCAGGATATTTACCTTCTGCCACAGGCTCCGCATAGTAGCCACGTATGATGGCTGGTTCACCGTCCTTTGAGTCGGCTATTGACTTCATTTCCACGAGCCACACGTTGCGCTTGGCTGTTGACTTCTCCTCTATCTTAGTGAATGTGGCATCGATGGCAACAGAGGCAAGTTCAGCCTTGGCAGCTGCCCAGAAATCGTCGAAGTCGCTCTGCTTGTCAACAGGAGAAACAATCTCCGTCGGGTCAACACCAATATTGAACGCACCTGCTGTTTCCTCGTTTACGAGGGCTGTGACATGATAGAATCCCGGTTCCGCATTGAACGAGAAAGTCAGGTCAACCGAAGAACCCGCTTTTACATCTGCTGTCTGTGAGAGGCTCGTATAGTCAACAAACTTGTCGGTGGTGACACGCAACTCGGCGTTAGCAGTCATATCCTCCTCATTGTCGTTCTTTACTTCAACCTTTATCTCGGCCTTGCCGTCAGAATAAACCCAGTTGTTGGTGACCGGCACATTGAGTGTGAGGGTCTTTAGCGTTGCAGGGTCAACCACCTCAACGTATGTGAGAGTGTAGTTGCAACCGCCAATGATGCATCCGCCCGACTGTAGGCTTGCGAGCATCTCCTCGGTAATTGTATATTTTGTATATGCGCCTTCGGGAGCCTTGGCTTCTGCTCCAGGAAGCATATTCCAGTCACTACCGCGTGGCGACACCTGTGCTCCTGCC
>JBJEAV010000064.1:0-4292 GCA_051869395.1 Prevotella sp. | reverse complement strand
CAGCCGATGGTGGCAGTGGTGGTGAGCGTGCTCACGGGTCTCGGCATATTCAAGCCCGCCCACGCCTTGGCAGTAGTCCTCGTATTCTTTGGCGTTAGATTCGTCACCAAGAGCAAGAGCCGGAGGGATTTGGAGGAGGAACATTTCGGCGAATCAGATATTTTGAACACAAAGACACAAAGGAATGAAGATTTTGTTTAGATACAAAGACAACAAGCAACTTAAAAGTTGCCACAAAGCCTTGCAATAAGAAAAACTTTGTGGACTTTGTAAGCAGCTTTGCTGCTCTCTATATCTTCCTTCAGCAAAACAACTTTGTTTCTTCGTGTCTTTGTGTTAAAAATTATATTCGCCAAACAGTTCCTTTGAAGTATTGAGGAGTTAAGCGTCCTTAAACCTCAGCAGGGCTTCAAGCATTTCGAGGCGCGGCATGGCAAATCCTGTCTGTCGCGCCTCTGCTATCGGGCGCGTATAAAGAAATTCTATTTCCATAGGGCGATGGAAGTCATAGTCGAGCTTCATGCTCGGTGAATAAGGCACCATCACCTGGGTGTTGCGTATCATCTTGTCGGCAAACGACTCGTCGAGCCCCTCAACCCCCAAGGCATTTGCGGCACCTATCACCTCCATCATCTGCTCGCGTATGAGCTTCAATGTGGCGGGATTTGACAACAGACGGTCGGTCTGTGTGTCGAGAGCCACGGTCATCCCGTTGAAAGGCATGTTCCACACAGCCTTTTTCCATCTCGCTTGGCGATATTCCACGTCAGCCACACCTATCCCCGCCTTTTTCATATCATCCAGCATAGCGGCATATCGCGCGGCATCGCGGCAGGAGTAATTACCGATATTAATATTGCCATAGCACTGATGGTTGACCACTCCCGGCTCGGTCTTTGCCGAACAGATGAAGGCGAGTCCGGCAGCCAATTGGGTATTTGGAAACATCATTTCAACAGATGCTTCCACCCCGATACCGTTCTGTATAAGCAGCACCATCGTATCCGGTTTCAACAGAGGCGGCAGAAGCGATGTCAACAAATGATTGTTTGTTGTCTTCAGTGCGACAATCACCACGTCGCACTGCGGCATGTCCTCAGTGCGGCGATATACATTAGGACTCTCAATATGAAACGAACCATCGCAGGAGTTCACCTGCAAACCATGGTCTAACACATATTCATAATCGGAATGGAGCAGAAAATGCACTTCCGCCCCACCCTTGGCTAATTTTGCACCATAGTAGCCTCCTATGGCTCCGGTGCCTATTATTGCATATCTCATATCTCAAAAATTTCAAAAATCAAGTGCAAAATTAGTTGTTTTTAGTCAGATATGCAACAAAATCACGGCTTTTTTAATGAAAATGCATCTTTTTTTGAAAAAAGTCTCAAAAAAATTTGGTGGAATGAAAAATTTGCCGTACCTTTGCACCCGCAATCAAGCAATGAGGGCGCTTAGCTCAGTTGGTTCAGAGCGTCTGCCTTACAAGCAGAGGGTCGGGGGTTCGAATCCCTCAGCGCCCACACCTCCTTTCATTGAGTCCTGTGATATGACATTTGTCGTGTTGCAGGATTTTTTTTATCATTAAATTCACTCCAAAATGGAAATTTATCAAAAAAATGCTTGGTAATTCAAAAATAATGATTACCTTTGTACCCGAATTAAGAAAACATACATATTTTATTAATTAAGGATATATAAATCAGGACATGGAATTAGATGCACTGACAGCCATTTCACCCATCGACGGACGATACAGGGGAAAAACAGAGAAACTGGCAGAATACTTTTCGGAGTACGCACTCATCAAATACCGAGTGAGAGTGGAAATAGAATATTTCATCACGCTCTGCGAACTGCCACTACCACAGTTGAAGGGATTCGACAACAGCCTGTTTGAGACACTGAGAAACATCTATCGCAACTTCTCAAAGGAGGACGCACAGAGAGTGAAGACCATCGAACAGACCACCAACCACGACGTAAAGGCAGTGGAGTATTTCATCAAGGAGAAGCTCGACAAGATTGGAGGCCTTGACGAATGCAAGGAATTCATACACTTTGGACTCACGTCACAGGACATCAACAATACCAGCGTGCCACTTTCCATCAAGGAGGCGCTGGAGGAGGCTTATTATCCACTCGTTGAGGAACTGATAGCCCAGTTGCGCTCGTTCGCCGAGGAATGGAAAGAGGTGCCAATGCTCGCCAAGACCCACGGACAACCTGCCTCACCCACCCGTCTGGGCAAGGAGGTGATGGTGTATGTTTATCGATTAGAGCAGCAGCTGGAGAGTCTCAAGCAGGTGCCTATGACCGCCAAGTTTGGTGGTGCCACCGGCAATTACAACGCCCACCACGTGGCTTATCCCGAATACGACTGGCGCGAGTTCGGCAACAAGTTCGTGAGCGAGAAGCTCGGACTTCAGCGCGAACAATACACCACCCAGATAAGCAACTACGACTGGCTCGGCTCCGCCTTCGACGCCATGCGCCGCATCAACACCATAGTTATCGACCTCGACCGTGACTTCTGGATGTATATCTCCATGGACTACTTCAAGCAGAAGATCAAGGCGGGCGAGGTAGGCTCAAGTGCCATGCCCCACAAGGTGAACCCCATAGACTATGAGAACAGCGAGGGCAACCTCGGCATCGCCAACGCAGTGCTGCAGTTTCTCGCACAGAAACTGCCGGTAAGCCGCCTTCAGCGCGACCTCACCGACTCCACCGTTCTGCGCAACGTGGGCGTGCCCATGGGACATAGCATCATCGCCTTCCAGAGCACACTTAAGGGACTGCGCAAACTCATCCTCAACGAGGAGAAGATTGCCGCCGACCTCGACAACACATGGGCAGTGGTGGCAGAGGCCATACAGACCATCCTGCGTCGCGAGGCATACCCCCACCCCTACGAGGCACTGAAGGCACTGACCCGCACCAACAAGAAGATGGACGAGCAGACAATCCATGAATTTGTCCAGGGACTTGACGTCAGCGACAGCGTAAAGGCTGAGCTGATGAACATCACTCCCCACAATTATACTGGTATATTTTAAATTCAATTATTATATAACAAACAATATTCAGAAACAAACATTATTAGAAAAAGAGATTAAAGGATTTTCGATTAAAGGATTTTTTAGTATTACTATTATGGAAGAAAACGAAAAGAAACCAGAGAACATCTCTGCTGAGCAGAACAAGGATGGCCGCGAGGGCTATCAGTCAGCAGGACACGCCGGTGGCTATCAGGGCTACCGTGCACCGGGACGCTCACCACGTCCACGTATCAACAATGGCGCACCACAGCGTCCACGTATGACATCTTTTGACAGAACGAAGAAGGAGGAAGGCGGATTCCGTCCCGAAGGATTCGGTGCAGGACTTCAGTCAAGCACACCACAGCGCCAGTCCTATCGTCCAAGGTACAACAACAACGAGGGAGGCTACCAGCCACAGCAGCGTGGGGGTTACCAGCAGCGTGGAGGCGGTTATCAGCAGCGCGGAGGTTACAACCAGCAGGGAGGCTACCAGCCACAGCAGCGCGGAGGCTACGCTCCACAGGGACATGGAGGTTACGGACAGCCACAGCAGCGCGGAGGAGGCGGTTATGCAGCCCAGGGCCGCGGAGGCTACGGACAGCAACAGCGCGGAGGTTATGCTCCTCAGGGAAGAGGCGGATACGGACAGCAGCGCGGAGGCTATGCTCCACAGGGACGTGGAGGTTACGGACAGCCACAGCGTCCGGGAGGATTCCGCAAGCAGCGCACTCCGGGGTATGACCCGAATGCAAAGTACAGCATGAAGAAGCGTATCGAGTACAAGGAGGAAAACTACGATCCGAACGAGCCGATTCGCCTCAACAAGTATCTTGCCAATGCAGGAATATGCAGCCGTAGGGAGGCTGACGAATATATACAGGCAGGTGTAATCACCGTAAACGGAGAGGTGATTACCGAACTGGGAACAAAGGTATTGCGCACCGACGAGGTGAAATTCCACGACCAGCCCGTGAGCATCGAGAAGAAGGTTTACGTGCTGCTCAACAAGCCAAAGGACTACGTCACAACAAGCGACGACCCACAGCAGCGCAAGACCGTTATGGACCTCGTGAAGAACGCTTGCCGCGAGCGCATCTACCCCGTAGGTCGTCTCGACCGCAACACCACGGGTGTGCTTCTCCTGACCAACGACGGTGACATGGCATCTAAGCTCACTCACCCGAAGTTCCTCAAGAAGAAGATTTATCACGTATATCTCGACAAGAACGTAACCGCCCACGACAT
>JBJEAV010000063.1:0-4295 GCA_051869395.1 Prevotella sp. | reverse complement strand
TAATTACCAAAACTAATTCTAACCAAAAACTAACTAACCTATAAATCTAAAGAAACTAAAACTACCTTTCTATATCGTTGTCTCAATGACTTCTTGTCTTATTGTCTTTTGACTTCTTGTCTTTTGACGATGCAAAGGTACGACATTTCTTTTATCTACGCAATAGTTTTATGCAAATTTCTGCAATTTTGTGTGCGCAAACGTTTGCGCACACATTATTCTTAACTTACTGATTGACTGCAACCTTGCGTTTTCCGACAATGTACATTCCCGAGGGCAATCCACGGACGGCATCAGACGTTTTGGTGCCGGCAGCGTAATTGCGGAGTTCCACACCTGTTAGCGTAAACACTCTGACGGGAGCATTACCTTCGGAAGAGTCAATCCTCACACCATCTATGCCAGATGTTGACATGTCGCCGAGGAAACCTGTCACATTATCATAATATCCTCCCACGTGATAATCCAGGTCGGCAGTTTGGGGAGAGCCATTATTGGCAGAGAAAATAATGCCGGTGGGATTGCCGTCAGTGGAAGCCGGACCTACCCATTTCCATATCTCATTGCCCTTGTCAGTATTGCCTACCTTAGTGCATTTGACGCCAGGCCATGTGCCGCCCGTGAAATTCTTGCTGCTATTCCAGCACCAGCAATAAATGCCATTGGCAGTATTCCAATACGACGGAACCTCGAAGAAGGCATACATCTTGCCCTCCTCTGGAGTGCAGCAGTCGGGCATCACGAATTGTTCCGTTTCCTCTTCCTTAACATCGTCGAGGGAAGAGATGTCGAGACTGTTCTCTACATATATCTTATAGTTACTGCCCTCAAGAGCTAATTTATATCCGTCGAGCACTATACCTGTGGTATTGCCAAGCAAACACATCACCGAGGCTTTGTCTCCCTTCACCTTGACATGATATCCGGCTGAGTAGGTTTTAGTTCCGGCGATAAGGCTTGTATTTGAGATTCCGGCAAGTCGGCGGATAAGTATCATCTTCTTGATGGCGGTCTTGTATGCCTTCCAATGATTGAGGAACACACACGGTGTGCCGGGCATCGTGAGGATATAGGCATTTGCTGCCTCAAGGTTGGCGGGACACTTGTTGTTGTCGCGATAAGAGTCGTGGTTGTCAACGAATGTTACTGAATAACGCTTGTATGTGGCGTCGGAGGCAAGGCTGCTGCCAGCGAGACGGGTCCACTGACCTTTGCCGATGGCATCGTTGATGTAATACTTCAGGGGGAAGTCGAAGGCGGCACTTTGGATTACGCCATCCACCTTGGTGCCGTCAATCCAGTTCTTCACCAATGTCACGTTGCCATCCCAATACTCACCGACTGAATATTCAATCTTTGCATCCACATTGTACATTCCATTATACTTGGGCGCATATCCCTTGACAAAGTCATAGCGGAAGCCCTCATACCCGATGTCGTTCTTGAGGAAGTCGAGATATGCCTTCACGTTCTCCTGAACATTGGCGGAGGTGTGGTCGAGGTCGCGCGCTCCGTCCCAGCCTTCACCTGTATCATTGGCTCCAGTGGGCTTATATCCACTCTTTGCACATTCGTCGTTGGCGCAGATGTCAGCGAGTCCAAGCTGATAGGTCTTGCCATTGTAGGTCTCGGCAGGGAAATCCACCCAAGAACCACCTGCTCCAACACCGTTGCGGTGATTGATTACAACGTCGGCGATGAATCCCACGCCCTTGTCCTTGTAGGTCTTAATCATCGAACGGAGCTGAGCCTCAGTACCGAAGGCGCAGTCCTGCTTAAACCAATAAATAGGGTGATAGCCCATGTTCATCGACATACTGCCTGCGTATGCGGAGTTTGGCACCCAAATGAGATTGAAATATTCAGATATTTCGTCGGCCTGTTCTTCGAGTACAGGCCACTGCGACTCTGCATAGGAATCCCATGCAAACCCTTGCAACATAACGCCCTTATAGTCGGCGGGCCAACCCTGAGCCATCATTGCCGCTGATGAAAGCAAGACGGCGACAAATGTAAATAATTTCTTCATCTTTAGGATTTTTACTTATTGTTATTTTACGCAAAAGTAGTAAAAATCCATGGAGAATAGAGTTAAATGGTTGTTAATAATATGATTATGACTGCGCAATCGTTTGCGCAGCCATAATATTATTTATTATACTTCTGCAAGTCGCGCCTCACTATCTTGCCCCAAGGCTTGATGAGGTCAACGGTCCAACCGCCTGTTGCCTTGGCACGGGGAAGAAGCATGGAGCAGGTCTCGTTCTTGTCGCTCACCGACCAGCACACCCAACTTATCTTGTTCTTCTCCAACATCTGAATCCATGCGCCCCACTCGCCCTCGTCAATCTTGCCGTCACCGGAGGCATCCATAGAAGCACACTCGGAGATAAACACTGGAATGCCCTTGGAGACAGCTGCCTCAACACGGTCACGCAGATATTGCTTATGTGTGGCGGCATAGAAATGCACAGTGTACATCACATTGTCGAAACCCTTCAGCGGACTCTCTGCTACGAGATGGATGTCCTGATCCCAATGCGGACAACCTACAAGAATGACGTTGTCGGGGTCGTACTTGCGTATCTCGCTTATCACCGCCGAGGCATAGTCCTTGAGTGATTCCCAGGAGTCCTCAACGGGTTCGTTGTATATTTCATATATGACATTGGGGCAGTTGCCGTATGTCTGTGCCATCTCGCCGAAGAACTTCACAGCCTCGTCCTTAAGAAGGTTATGGGAATGCCAGTCGATGATGACATACACACCCTGCTTGATGGCAGCCTTGACAACGGGTTCAACACACTGGAGGGCAAACTGCGGGTTCTCCAAGTAGTTGTCCTCAATCATTATGCCCATAGCGGCACGTATAACCGTGGCGTTCCAATCCTCGGCAAGCCATTTCACTGCTCCGGGATTATAGAACCGTGGCCAGAGGTTGTGCCATCCCAAACTTGCTCCTCGCAGCACTACGGGTTTGCCGTTCTGGTCACATAGTTGTGCTCCCTTCACCTGAAGTTGTCCCCACTGGCTCACGGGAGTGTCTTTTTTCGCGAATGTGGCAATGCTCATCATTGCCGCAACAATCAATAATAAGGTTTTTCTCATTGCTTCAGATATTTATTAAATTCATAAAATGCGGGAAGTGCGCGTCCTGTGTGATTGTCAAACAGACCGCGGTTGAGCCATCCTTTGGTGACATCGCCCCCAGAGGCGTTTTCCTCGGCAAACCACCAGAAGAGACCTGTTACATTGGAGTGGCGACGCAACTCGGCTACCAATTCCTTAGTGAACATCGTCTGTCCGTCGGGGGAGATGGGATAAAACTCGGAAAATGTGTCGGGCTTTGACCACTTGTCATTATCATGGGAATAATAGGCGGCAGTCTCCACTATCATGACCTCTTTCTCGGGAAATCTCGCCTGAAGAGAGTCGAGGGTGGCAGAAAGGACTCCCACGTTGCGGTGCCACATGGGATAATAGCTAAGTCCGATGATGTCATAGTCATTTCCGTGGTTCTTCAGTTCATCGTAAAAACGCTTTGTGATGCCCCAGTCGCCAGCCTTTTCGGTATGGATGATGATGCGTGCCTTGGGACACTGCTCGCGACAAGCCTTGGTGCCGCTGGCTATCATTCGACAGAGAACAGACCAGTCGTCCTCGTCGTTATGATTGATTTTGCCCACGGGCCAAAGCATACCGTTGGTTATCTCGTTGCCCACCTGTATCAACTCTGGTTCTGCTCCCACTTTCTTCATTGCCTTGAGAGCCTCGACGGTGTGGTTATACACTTTCTCGCAAAGGGCATCAACTGAGTGGTCGGTCCAGTCGGATGGGATGAACTGCTTACCCGGGTCAGCCCATGTGTCGGAATAGTGAAAGTCGAGCATAAACTGAAGTCCGGCGTCCTTTATCTGCCTGCCGAACTTGGCGACGTATGGGATATCCTGGCATACACCCTCTCCCTTATTGGCTTCGGGAGCTTTATCGGGGTTGACAAAGAGTCGCACTCGGGCGGCATTCCACCCGCTTTCCTTGAAAAAGCTTAAGGCAGAGACGGCATTTCCGTCGGCATCGCGGAAGACAGTGCCTTTTTCTTCATATTTAGGGAGCAGGGATATGTCAGCTCCCAACAATCGCTCTAACTTGTCCTGTGCCATAGATGGCAGACTTGACACTAAAATAAATAATGTAATTATATACTTGTTCATACTTAGGGATTTTTATCGGCACAAAGTTACATCTTTTTTTTCAGTTGACAAAGGTTTTTCGGGGAAAACACCAATATTTGATAA
>JBJEAV010000062.1:0-4301 GCA_051869395.1 Prevotella sp. | reverse complement strand
TAAAAGCCGCAGAGAAATTTGACGAGACACGAGGTTTCAAATTCATATCATACGCAGTATGGTGGATTAGGCAGAGCATCCTGCAGGCTATTGCAGAACAAAGCAGGATAGTGAGGCTGCCTCTCAACCAGGTGGGCTCTGTCAACAAGATAAACAAGGCGCTAAACAAGTTTGAGCAGGAAAACGAGCGACGCCCATCCATCGAGGAAATAGCCGCCACTACGGATATTCCCGAAGAAAAAGTGGACGATGCCTTGAAGGCAAACACACGCCACGTTTCGGTTGACGCTCCTTTTTCCGATGACGACAGCGGCAGTATGCTCGACGTGATGACCGACTCCAACGCCCCGTCAGTTGACAAAGAACTGCTGATGGAATCTCTGAGAGAGGAACTGCGCAAGGTGCTCGACACTCTGAAAGAACGCGAACGCCTGGTCATCAAGGACTACTATGGCATAGACACACAGGAAAAGACCCTTGAGGAGATCGGCTCAAGATACGGTCTCACACGCGAACGCGTAAGGCAAATCAGGGAAAAGGCCATAAGAAAGCTGCGCAACAGTTCAAACAGCAACATTCTAAAGACATACTTAGGCAGCTGATTATTGACATAAAAATTACATATAATAATATAAATATAAAAGATATCATAGACAATGAAAAGTATTAAGATTGCCCTTACGGCACTGATTTTATGTTCAGGATTTGCACTTCAAGTTTCGGCAAAGCAAAAGATCGAGCCAAGATACTTGTTTGGCTTCTCGGCGTCGTTTGCCGACTCCACCGTATATTTCACTGACATCCAAAAGGTTGACAGCGCATGGGTTGACACAAAGACCAAGTTCCTGCTTGGACGCGACGAATATGCCGGTCAGCTTAAGCGACATTTCGCGGCAATGGACATGCCCAACCGCACATGTGTGGTGTTTTTTGCAAGTGACACCAAAAACGCAGAAAAGAAACTCAAGAAACTCAAGGAGACATATACCGTAAAGGCAAAAGGCGGATATGACGTGAGGTATATGACCAAGGCTGACTTCGAGTTTACTCCAGTATATATGGGAGTGGAAGAGGAAGAGGCCGTTGTTGAGAAGACCTCTCCCAAAAAGGAAAAGTCAAAGGACAAGCCTATGGAGAAGAACGGAAAGGACAGAAAAGGCAAAAAAGAACGCAAAGGCAGAAAATAAGACAAAGGGGCAGAGTTTTTTCATCCAATAGGGAAATTCCCCCTTCTTTTAGGAAAAAACCTCTTTGTTTTAAGGATTTTCTTTGTAACTTTGCGCCATGATTTCATAATTAATAATAATAAGGAGCAGAAAATATGAGAAAAACATTGATTTTGTCAGCTTTGGCGGCGATGCTGCCTCTGACCATGAATGCGCAAGACGATATGTATTTCGTTCCTACCAAGAAAAACGTGGAAAAGACCAAGAGCAACTATGGTATGCCCAAGGACACGTATTACTCAGGGAGCAACAGAAGCATCGACGAATATAACCGTCGCAACCGTACAGAATGTTGGGAGGAAGAGCTGAAGGACGGAAGCCACGTGGTGGCTATCGACTCATTAGGCAACGAGATTGCAAATGTCAATGTCAAGAAGAAAAACTCAAGACGTGACTCAACCTACGTGGATGAGGACTACACCTACACACGCCGCATGGCGCGATGGGACGGATATGACTATAGCATGGCATACCTGCAAGGATATAGCGACGGACGATTCAACCGCTGGTATGGTTGGAGCACATACTACGACCCTTGGTACTTCGACGCATGGCCAGGATGGTATGACCGATGGTATGACTCATGGTACTTCGGATATTCAGGATGGTATGGATGGTACGGAAGATGGAGACCATACGACTACGCCTGGGGATGGGGATGGCATGATGTACACTATCCTATCTATGGCGGCGGTGGAGGCGGTGGCAGCCGATGGGCAAACTCCGTTGACCGCTTTAGGGACACCCGCTTCTCACGCACCAACTCCGTCAGTCTCAGTGGCAGCAGCATCAGCAGGGGGATTGCTAACAGAGACCGCAGCAACAGTCTGGGCACACGTTCCATCAACAGAAGTTCAGCCTCACGCCGATTCGGTAATTCGCAGGGCGACAACAGGTCTTTCAGCACTCCCAGCCGCAACACATCTTATAATAACACATCTTACAATAGTAGCAGCAGCCGTTCGTCATCATTCAGCTCTGGCGGAGGCTCATCGTTCAGCTCTGGCGGAAGCCGTTCGTTTGGCGGAGGCGGCGGAATCAAGAGTTCCGGTGCTGGAAGAAGAAGATAATGTATAACCATTTAAAAACACGACAATTATGAAAAAAAGCATATTAATGTTAAGTGCAATGGCATGTCTCACAGCCAATGCCCAGGAAACATACCTCGACGGAAATCTCCTGAAACCTGAACTCAACGGAACTGCCCGTTACGTTGGTATGGGTGGAGCAATGGAAGCTCTCGGAGCAGATATCTCAACCATTGGAACCAACCCCGCAGGCATCGGACTGTTCAGACGCTCGACAGCCAACGTTACCTTTGGAATGATGTCGCAGCAGGACGCCCCCACCATCGACGGTACCAACAAGACACACGCCAGCTTCGACCAGGCGGGATTCGTATATTCAACAAGAACAAGCAGCAGCTCGTTCCTCAACTTCGCTTTTAACTATAGCAAGAGCCGCGATTTCAACTTCCTCCTCGACGCCACCGGCTCTACCAATGAAGGTGGTCAGAACCTCGTCACTTCCAACAAGGGAGACAACGGCATCTTCGAATATACGTCAGATGACCTCAGGTTCACCCAGCTCGACTATCTCTACGGCGAACTGATGTGCTATGACCCGGTTGACGACAATACAAGTCCTTGGCTGTACTACAACATGGATAAATATAACATGCAGCATCAGCAGTCGGGATATATCGGACAGTATGACTTCAACATCAGCGGAAACAGCAACAACCGCTTCTATTGGGGTGTTACCGTCGGAATACATGACGTACACTTCAATTCATACTCTGATTATTTGGAAATGAACCAATACAATGACCTCATCAACGTCATTGACGAGAACAGAATTACCGGAACAGGATTCGACATCAAGGCTGGTATCATCTTCCGTCCAGTGGCTGAATCGCCGTTCAGAATTGGTCTCTCTGTATCTACTCCCACATGGTATGAACTGAAGATGAACAACGTCACTTCACTCGCATACGACTTCATTATTGATAATGAATCCTACAAAGAAGCCATGAATGTGGAATACGACCAATACAAGTACAAGCTCTACACACCGTGGAAATTCGGCGCAAGCCTTGGACACACAATCGGACAGGAACTGGCAATCGGCGCTTCATACGAATATGCCGACTATGGCTCCACCGACAACAGGTATCTCGAATACGAGAGCTACTATTGGGGAGATTCGGAAAGCTCAAGCGACAGCCAGATGAACCGCCACACCAAGAAGACTCTCAAGGGTGTATCTACACTCAAGCTCGGTGCCGAGTTCAAGCCTGACCCAGCCATTGCCGTGAGATTGGGATTCAATTATGTATCGCCGATGTATCAGAAGAATGGAGTGAAACCTGGTGACATCTACTCTGTAGGTAATGCCATCACTACCACTGCCTATACCAACTGGGAGGACACCTACCGTATTACAGCCGGTTTGGGTTACGCTATTGATAACTTCAATATCGACCTCGCCTATCAGTATTCCACAACCAACGGAAAATTCACTCCGTATTACGACCCTTGCGACAGCAGAAACACTCCGCAGACAGTGGAGGTGGGCGACAAGCGCCATCAGCTTATGCTAACGCTTGGATATAGGTTCTAATTGAATATTAAAAAATTAAAAGATTAAAATATTAAAAGATTAAAGTTCTGTGAAAAGACTAATTATTTTAGCAATATCAGTGATGACTGTGTCCATGACTTGGGCACAGTCTTCGCGCGAATATCGTCCCACAGTGTCAATACTCGGCGACTCATACAGTACGTTTGAGAACTATCTGGCATGCGACTCCAACGAGGTGTGGTATTTCCAAGGCAAGCATAAGAACACGGATGTCACTGACGTAGAACAGACATGGTGGCATCAGCTGGTAACCAAAAAGGGATGGCGCATCGAAAAGAACAATTCCTTCTCTGGCTCAACCATTTGCTTCACCGGCTACAGAGGCGAGGACTACACCAACCGTTCCTTTGTCAACCGATTGAAGTATCTTGGCAGTCCTGACATCATCCTCGTCTTTGGTGCCACCAACGACTGCTGGGCCCACTCTCCTAT
>JBJEAV010000061.1:0-4301 GCA_051869395.1 Prevotella sp. | reverse complement strand
TGCGCCGAAGGCAAGTCAATAGCGGAAAAGTATGACATGCTCAGGTTTGTGTTCCGCCGTGCGGTGGAGCAGGCTGTCGCCGATTGTCAGATTGCCTTTGTGGGATTCTTCTCCAAGGTGGATTATTGTATAAAGGAGTACAAGATACCCTATACAATTGCCAATCTGATACAGCAGGCGCGCAAGGACATTTTCCCCAAGTCGAACAGCAATCAGGAACTGTCGGAGGATGAACTCTCACGCGTCTTTCCCCATAACCTCAAGGCAACGACATTCTTTGTATATCACGTATGTGGCAAGGAGGAAATCCCCGAAATCCTGAAGAGCCATTTCCCCAAGGCAGACAGGAAAAACACTTGGGGAAAATTCAGTGAGAATGTGTTGCGGGTGATAGTCGAGCGTTGGGATGACAATTATATATGGGCAACGGAGGAAGAAAACAACACCACTCTGCAGATATGCTATGGCAAGGACAACAAGATATTGACACTCGAAGGCAAGGCAGACTGGTCGTATCTTAAGACCGTGCTATGGGAAGGTGCACAGTTGAATCTCGTCAGAATACGTATGGACGAGCGAGGGTTGACGGTTATGCCCGAGCTTATCATTCTCGAACCCGACTTCCTTGTGAATATCACTACGATTGCCGGTTGCTTTGAGTCATACGCTGAGTCGCCGTTCGTGAATCTCATTAACAAGATAAAGCCTAATGCAAATACAATGCCGATACACTTGGGTAATCTCTCGGGACAGTTTCTCGACGATACGGTGCATGGCAGGGAAGTGTCCTTTGAAAACGGATTGAAAGAATTTGTCAACAAGAATGTGCTTGGCATGATTTCATGTCAAGAACTGATTGACAACTTCGGACAGTTCAGGCAGGATGCACAGGCGCAGAAGCGAAACATAGAAAAACTGATTGGAAGCGACTTGCCAAAGTCAATAGGACAATACCGAAAGGAAGACGTAGTGCTCGAACCGTCGTTCTTCAGCGAGGTGCTGGGCATACAGGGACGTCTTGACTTCCTATATCAAAACGGCAGGGACGTGACTATCATAGAGCAGAAGTCGGGCAAGGGCGAATACGTGCCTTACCGCACTCCCGGCTATAATCCCGACGTTCCCGCGATAAAAGAGACGCATAAGGTACAGTTGATGCTCTATCGCGCACTGTTCAATTATGAGTTCAAAAGATATGCCGAAGAACTGAAACACATCATGCTCCTTTATTCCAGATACTCGGGAGGCCTGGTGCTTTTGGCAAACGACCAGTCGCTGCTGCTCAGGGCAATAAGGATGCGCAACCTCATAACATGGAGCGAGATACTGTATGCAAAGGAGGGACTGGACATACTGACAACCCTTACACCCGAAAAGCTGAACCAGAAAAACCTGTCGGGACGTCTGTGGGAAAACTACATAAGGCCCCAACTATCGTCATTGCTTGCGCCTATCCATTCAGCCACAAGGCTCGAACGCCTGTATTACCTGCGCTTCCTGCGTTTCCTCGAAAATGAGCAGTTGCTCTCGAAGGTGGGAAACAAGCTGAAGGAAGACTCCGGCTTCGCGTCGATATGGAATGACACTCTCGAGGACAAGAAGACCGCGGGAAATATTTACGACCGAATGACTATTGAGGGAGTGCGTCATGAGGACGGCAGTGAGTCATCGGTAAGCGGAATAATACTGCGGTTCAACGAACCTCAGTCGGCGGACACCACCAATTTCCGTATAGGTGACATTGTTATCGTCTATCCATATAATTATGACAACAAGACCAAAACTCCAAATGCCTGTGCGCAGATGGTTCATCGAGCCTCTATAGTGGATATTCGCGAGAACATGATTGAGTTGAAATTACGCAACAGTCAGACGGACAGACGCACCATAGAGAACCGTCCCGAAGGAACGCTCTGGGCTGTTGAGCATGACATGCTTGAGTCGATGACCGGGGGACTGTACAGTGCGATGCACTCATTCCTCTCGGCTCCCAAGTCTCGTCGCGACCTTATCCTCTCGCAACGCGAGCCTGAATGTGACAAGGCGAGGCATCGCAAGGGGGAATATGGAGCGTTTAACACTCTCGTGGAACATGCCAAGCAGGCCAAGGACTTATTCCTCATCATCGGCCCCCCGGGCACGGGCAAGACATCCTACGGACTGGTGAACCTGCTGAAGGAGGAATTGTTGGAGGAGGGCACAAACGTGTTGCTGCTCTCTTATACCAACCGTGCCGTTGACGAGATATGCAGCAAACTCTTGGGCATCAAGGAAGAGAACCCCGACTTCGACTTCATCCGCATAGGTTCCGAACTGTCTTGCTCAAAGGAATACCGCGACTATCTGCTCAGTTCCAAGTCCAAGAAACTGAATGACGCCAATGCCGTCAGGAGACTAATCCATTCGACGAGGGTGTTCTGCGGCACTACAGCTGCACTCAATGCCAACATCTCGCTGTTGCAGATCAAGCATTTCAGCCTTGCCATCGTGGATGAGTCATCACAGATTCTTGAACCGCATCTGATAGGGCTGCTCAGTGCGGAGAAAGATAATCTTTGTTGTATTGAAAAATTTGTACTTATAGGTGACCACAAGCAATTGCCTGCAGTAGTGCAGCAGACGGCGGAGGAGTCTGTAGTAACCGAACCCGAACTCATTGGCATAAACCTGCGTGATTGCCGTTCGTCCTTGTTTGAGCGTCTGTTGGCTCAGTTCAAGACTCCCGACGGCTATAACGGGAGATATGTATATATGCTCACCAGGCAAGGACGTATGCACAGGGAAATTGCCGAATTCCCGAATTATGCCTTCTATGGCAACAAGTTGGATATCGTGCCGCTCGGTCATCAGTTGCTTCCCAACGTGCGCAAGGACTCCGCCAACAGTATCATCACTATGCTCACCTCCCGCCGCATATCCTTCGTGGCAGCCGAACCGCCGTCATTGTCCCCGTCAGCCAAGACCAATGCTGTTGAGGCCCGTATGATTGCCGCTACGGTGCATGCCGTATATGAGTTGGCGCCAGCCGGTTTTGATTCGGAAAAGACGGTGGGGGTGATAGTGCCATATCGCAACCAGATTTCAACTATCCGCAACGAGATAGACCGCTATGGCATACCATGCCTTCACGACATCACGATAGATACGGTGGAGCGTTATCAAGGCAGTCAGCGCGACTATGTCATCTATGGTTTTACGGTGCAGCACCCCTACCAGCTTGATTTTCTTACCAACAACGTGTTTGAGGAGGACGGACAGTTGATTGACCGCAAGTTGAACGTGGCGATGACACGTGCGCGCTTGGGGCTTGTGCTCATAGGCAATCCCGCAATGCTCAACAAGAACGTCACATTCCGCAAGCTGCAGGACTTCGTGCGAAGCAAGGGCGGATATTACGATATGCCTCTGGAGGACTATTGCGAAGGGAAATTCCAAGTTTACTGATTACTCAAGTTGGGCTGCGCATAGGCCGCAGGCGAGACGCCTGCGCTCCCAGAGGCATCCGCATCAGAGCCATTGCGGTAGCATGAAACTCGGTTTTTTGCCGTTCATCCTTTAGTGAGCAGGCTCATGTACTCTTCGTATGAGATATGTCGGCCTCCCATCGACTTGAGATGGGCGGTCTCGAATTGACAGTCGATGAGGACTCCGCCGTTTTGGGCAAGGGCGCTGGCCAGATGGATTAATGCCAACTTGGAAGCATTGGGCACTAATGAAAACATGCTCTCGCCAAAGAAGGCGTTGCGGATGGCCACTCCATACAATCCTCCCACGAGCTTTGGTTTCCTCTTTCTGAGAGAAGATTCGTCCGCCGGCTCCCATACCTCTACACTGGCGGCAAAACCGAGACGGTATAGCTCGGTATAGGCTTTCATCATGTCCGCCCCAAGCCATGCACCATATTCCTGATTGCGCCCGCCAACAGTGGAGCAACCGCGAATCACTCCATCAAAATCCTGATTGATGGTGACGGCATATTTGCCTTGGCGAATCAACTGCTTCATGGAGTGGCTGACGTGCACCTTTTCGGGAAATATGACAAAGCGGTCTAACGGACAATACCAATAAGGCTCTTTGCACTCCTGAAATGAGAACCATGGGAAAAAACCGTTGCTATATGCAAGGAGCAGACGGCCGACGGACAAATCGCCGCCAACCGCCACAAGACCGTCTTCCTCACCTAAATGCGGGTCGGGAAACCATAGGTCATCATCCAACTGATAAACTGCCATCTTTTATGCCAATAGTTATTTCACCACCATTCTTCAGACTGCCGAACAGTATCTCGCGCATGAGCAATG
>JBJEAV010000060.1:0-63154 GCA_051869395.1 Prevotella sp. | reverse complement strand
AGGAGGGCAGGGGAGTGTGCGACCATTTCGGACTTACCGACGAGGTTGACCTCATTATGGGTACATTCTCCAAGTCATTGGCAAGTATCGGCGGATTTATCGCCGGTGATGCCGACACCATCAATTTCCTCCGCCACACATGCCGCACCTACATATTCAGTGCATCCGACACTCCCGCCGCCACGGCAGCCGCCCTTGAGGCCCTGCATATAGTCCGCTCGGAGCCTGAAAGAATCGAGGCATTGTGGAGAGTGACAAAATATGCGCTCAAGAGATTCAAGGAAGAAGGTTTCGAAATAGGAGAGACAGAGAGTCCTATCATCCCGCTTTATGTAAGGGATGTGGAGAAGACTTTCATCGTGACTGCGAGGGCTTTCGACGCAGGTGTGTTTATCAACCCCGTGATACCTCCCGCATGTGCCCCTCAGGACACCTTGGTGCGCTTTGCACTTATGGCGACACACACAGAGGAACAGGTTGAGAGAGGTGTCCAAGTGCTCAAAAAAGTATTCCAAGAGCAGAATATAATAAAATAATTGCAGAAAAATTTGCATATATCGGGAAAAAGTCGTACCTTTGCACCCGCAAATGCAAGGCATGGCATTTTCCCGCTGAATGTTCGGGGTGTAGCGCAGCCCGGTAGCGCTCCTGGTTTGGGACCAGGCGGCCGCAGGTTCGAATCCTGTCGCCCCGACATTCTCAAGAAAGCATCCTCTGCATAACAATCGGGGTGTAGCGCAGCCCGGTAGCGCTCCTGGTTTGGGACCAGGCGGCCGCAGGTTCGAATCCTGTCGCCCCGACAAAAAGCCTTCGACAATACATGTCGGAGGTTTTTTTGTGCCATATAATTGGCATTTGGATATGATTATTGTCAGTTATTTCAATAATTACAAAAATATTTCGTTTTTTCCTTTGTAGTTTGAAATAAAATGGTTACCTTTGCACGAAAAACAACTATAAAGAGACCATATCGCTACTTATATGAAGAAACTGACTTGTTTGCAAAGACTCATTACAGTTCTCATCGTCTTTCTGTTGGTTGGGACAGAGGCAGGGGGATTGACGCGGGACAGACGGTTCCGTGTCATCAATGCTGCCGACGGACTTGCCGACAACAGTGCGCAGACAATACAGTGTACATTCTCAGGCAGAATGGTAATTTCTACCATCGGTCATATCAATTTCTATGACGGGTCGGGTTTTACCCACATCAGTTCACAGGACAGCCATTATAATCTGCCCAAATACATGGGGCATTATCATCTCTATTTTGATGACTCCCACCGCCTTTGGCTTAAGGACAAGAATCAGGTGACATGTGTTGACCTGATGACCGAGAAGTTTGTGAAGGACATTGCGCCCATTTTCGTTGAACAGGGAATGAAAGGGCAGGTGGAGGACATGTTTGTCGATTCCAGCGGTAAGATGTGGCTTGTCCAGGGTGACTTTGCTTTTGCTGACCACAAGCAGGTGTGCATACCCTTGCGAAAGGGCAGGGTATTGCAGGACCTGGACGTGGCAGACAACAAGGTGTTGCTTTTTTATGATGACAGCCAGGTGGATGTCTATGGAATTAAGTCCGGCAAGAAAGAATTCTCATCTGTGGCTCTTCCCGGCGACAAGTCTGCTGATTATTCCGGCTCCAGTGTTGTATTCAAGTATCGTGACGGATTTTTCCAGATAAGAAACGGCAACAACAAGGCGGTGCTTTTATGGTTTGACATCGTGCATCGCAAATGGAAGCAGATACTTGACCTTGACTATTATCTGTGCAATATGACCTTGAGGGATGACATCCTGTATGTATCATCAGCTTATGGCTACTGGACATATAACGTAAGGAATGGGGAGACAGAACATTTCGAGACAATCACTCTCTCTGACGGCAGGGAATTGCTGACAGACATGAACTGTATAGAGTTTGACCGTCAGGGTGGCATGTGGATTGGCACCGAGAAGCGCGGACTGCTTTATTCCCAATGTCACAATTCCCCATTTAATGCATTGAATTGGGAGAACCCGCTGGCTGTGAAGTATGCTGAAATGATGGACAAGGTGTGCGACAACAAGATGCTCGTATCAGGTCATCGGCTGAACTGCACTTACAAGGACAGCCGCGGTTGGATATGGGTTGGCTCTCTCAATGGTCTTTATTATTTCAAGCCGGGGGTCAAGGACTCTATCTATGTGAAGCCTGAAGACGGAATGATTAATAACGTCGTACATTCAATCATTGAGGATTCTCAGCACAATATGTGGATGAGCACCAGCAATGGCATTGTGGGAATGGTAATAAAGGGTGGAAAGATTGTGTTTATCAACAGTTTCAACCGTATGGACGGCATTCCTTCTGAGGCTTATGTCAACGGAAGGGCAATGAGGCTTCCTGACGGCACGATAGTGATGCAGGCGCTTGACCATGTACTGGAGTTCAATCCACTGAAGATGACCACCATGAAGAGCAACAACATGTTGCTGCACCCTAAGTTTGTGCGTCTTCAGGTGAACGGCACCAATGTCTATGCGGGAACGGAAATTGACGGTGAGGTGGTGACGGACAAGGCTATATCACGTCTCAATACCATAGAACTGTCAAGTACCCAGAACTCGTTGTCACTGAAGTTTTCAGCACTCAACTATTTCAGACCGCTACAGACCTACTACAGGTATCGCGTCATTGGACTTTATGACGAATGGACAATGCTGTCGCATTATAATTCAAGGGGATTGGTTGACAAGAGCGGAATACTTCACCTTCCACTGCTTGCCTTGAGACCGGGAAGCTATGTGGTTGAGGTTCAGGCATCAATGTTTCCTGACCAGTGGAATACGCCTCCCGTGAGGGTTGTGGTAAATGTGAAGGAACCATGGTGGCGCACTACTGGTCTGTTTTTGTTGATAGCATTCGTATTCTTGGTATTTGTGATATGGAACGTGGTGATATTCTCAACCAACTACCGTCTGAGAATGAAGCGCAACGTAGGCGAGTTTGAGTTGATAAGACGTATTGACGCCTTCATATCCCGAGCAGAGGCTTGCCGCTCAGAATGGCAGATGGCACGTGTTGTTAAAAACGACAATGACATAGCTGTGGATCTTGACGAGCAATTCGTTGACCTGATGCTGGAGTTGATGCCATATTCGAAGTTAGGGACAATTGACCACTACCTTCTCGGCATGTTGGCCGTTGAGCGTAAGGTCAAGTTGACTGAATTGTATGACATTATCACGTCCAACATCTTTAAGAGTCCTCGCATGCTTACTCAGGCCATATTGCTTGAGGCTGCATCCAAGCAGTTGAGAACTACCAACTTGCCTGTTGAGAAGATTGCCGAGCACAACAGGTTTGCGTCTGCCAACTACTTTATTTCCAGTTTCTATCGCCGCTATGGCATGACACCAGCTCAGTGGCGTGCTGAGGGAGCTGGAAAGGTCAGTTCGCTGTAGGCTGCCAACAGCCATGTCCTTCCGCCTTGCGGTCTGAAATATGTAAATGCCTGATAGGTGTTTTCTGTTTCGTGGAAGTTGCCTTCACATTCGGGTATTTGGGTAGTGCCGTCGGGCATGAGTTGCAGAAACTGGTAGGAGTAATGACCTTGTTTCTGTAGCAGTTGGAGATGGTAGGACTTGTCGGTCTCGTCATATTCCATTGTATATGTTGACTTGTCGTTGAATGTTGCCCACCAACCATCCACCAGGATGTCACCTTCGAGTTCCTTTCCTGTTTTCAGGTTGTAGTGTACCCAGGCATAGTCGCATGTGTATTCACATTCAACATAGTCACTGTTGCGTATGCAGAAGCTACCGTTGGCACCCTCGTCATACGAGTAGTTGCGGCGTGGTTCGGACACGAAGGGATATACGTTGAACGTTGAGCCGTCCCATTCGATATGGTCAATGCCCATGGTGGGGTGTGAGAGGTCGAGCACTTCAAATTTCCTGTATTCGTTTCCTCCGTCGAATATCAGGTCTTTGTTGTGCTGCCACACTAACCCGTTTCCGTTGACAATATTTGGTTCAACGTTCCATCTCATGTTGTCGTCCCTGTTGTTTTGCTTGACCACAGTTATCAGTTGTTCGTCAGGATTGTTCACCCTTAGTGAGCCATAGTCCAGTTTCATCGCGAGCTGCTGGTGGCATTTGTTCACGTCGATGTCTGTGTTGGTGGATGCACTTAGATATAGCTTCGCCGAGTTGTCAACAACCATGAAATCAGCTTGCAACAGTAAGTCGTCAGGATTGTCCTCGTCAAAGACTGTCAGCCTGTAGTTGCCGCTCATCTTAAGCCTGCACCTGTCATTTGGTATTCTGACCTGGTAATTGGTGAAAAGGAATGTTGTGTTGATGGATTTTCTGAAATCTTCAATCGGATTATTGTTGAAACCTTGCAGCCAGTCACTCTCAAACAGTTCCGAGGAGGGTGTCCAGTCGGGTTCGCATCTCTCGATGCGATATATCAGGCGGTAGTAGTCATGTGACATCTCGTCGAACGAGATGTTTATTCTTTTTTTGCCGCTCTGCAAGTCCTGAAGTGACACCACGGGCGGAGAAAGCCAGTCGTTTCCAACGGTTGTCTGCAATGTGGATATGTTTTCGCTGAATATACGGTTGGCCGCATTGACTGTGGCGACTTTGGCGGCGGAGAATAACAATGCCGATGTCAAAAAAAGGAAAATCCAGGTGTGTTTCATTATATAATTTTTAATTTTAAACACAAAGACACGAAGAAACAAAGTTCTTTTTTCGCAGAATGAAGATACAGAGAGCAGCAAAGCTGCTTACAAAGTCCACAAAGTTTGATCGCTGCAAGCCTTTGTGGCGACTTTTAAGTCGCTTGTTGTCTTTGTATCTAAAAAATAATCTTCTTTTCTTTGTGTCTTTGTGTTTCAAATCAAATTCAACGATTTGAAAAGCCCCTGCATAAGTCCTTCTTGGGTTACAGGAAGAAAATATGCAAGGGCATTATTGGAATGATAAATAATCTTTAGTGTGATTACTTCTTGTTGAGGGCCATGTCAACGGTAACGGCAACGGCAACGGTAGCACCTACCATCGGGTTGTTACCCATACCGAGGAAGCCCATCATCTCAACGTGTGCAGGCACTGAAGAAGAACCAGCGAACTGGGCGTCAGAGTGCATACGTCCGAGAGTATCGGTCATACCGTAAGAAGCGGGACCTGCAGCCATGTTGTCCGGATGCAGTGTACGGCCTGTACCACCACCTGAAGCCACTGAGAAGTAGGGCTTGCCGGCGAGCACGCGCTCCTTCTTGTAAGTACCGGCTACAGGGTGCTGGAAGCGGGTGGGGTTGGTTGAGTTACCAGTGATGGAAACGTCAACATCCTCAAGCCAGTTGATGGCTACACCCTCGCGAACGTCGTCGGCACCGTAGCAGTTAACCTTGGCACGGGGACCGTCAGAGTAAGCAGTGCGGTTAACCACGTTTACCTTACCTGTGTAGTAGTCGAACTTGGTCTGCACGTATGTGAATCCGTTGATACGGCTGATGATCATGGCAGCGTCCTTGCCCAGACCGTTGAGGATACAACGCAGTGGGTTCTTGCGCACCTTGTTGGCCATCTCGGCAATCTTGATGGCACCCTCAGCGGCAGCGAATGACTCGTGACCGGCGAGGAAGGCGAAGCACTGTGTCTCCTCGCGGAGCAGACGGGCAGCAAGGTTACCATGGCCGATACCAACCTTACGGTCGTCGGCAACTGAACCTGGGATGCAGAAGCTCTGCAGACCGATACCGATAGCCTCGGCAGCCTCGGCAGCTGACTTCACACCCTTCTTGATGGCGATAGCGGCACCACATACGTATGCCCACTTGGCGTTCTCAAAGCAGATACCCTGAGTGTCCTCGCAAATCTTGTAAGGATCAACACCAATACCTTCGCAAATCTGATTAGCCTCTTCGATATCCTTGATACCGTTTTCGTTCAGAGCGGCGATAACCTGCTTGATTCTGCGCTCCTGGCTCTCGAATTTCACTTCTCTTATCATAGTTGTTTCTCCTTATTATTCTTTACGTGGGTCAATACTCTTAACAACTCCCTGCTCGGCCTTGGTGCGTCCGTAAGAACCTGTGAACTTCTTCACAGCCTCGTTGGCGTCCATACCTGCCTTGATGGCCTCCATCATCTTGCCGAGGTGAACATACTCGTAGCCGCAAACCTGGCTGTCCTTGTCGAGGAACATCTTGGTGATGTAACCCTCGGTCAGCTCCAGATAGCGTGTACCCTTGGCAACAGTACCATAGAGAGTACCGGTCTGGCTGCGCAGACCCTTGCCGAGGTCCTCAAGTCCGGCACCGATAACGAGTCCGTCCTCTGAGAATGCGCTCTGTGAACGACCATAGACAATCTGCAGGAACAGTTCGCGCATGGCTGTGTTGATAGCGTCGCAAACAAGGTCAGTGTTGAGGGCTTCGAGGATGGTCTTTCCAGGAAGAATCTCAGATGCCATGGCAGCTGAGTGTGTCATACCTGTACAACCGATAGTTTCCACGAGGCACTCCTGGATAACACCCTCCTTGATGTTCAGAGAGAGCTTGCAGGCTCCCTGCTGGGGTGCACACCAACCCACACCGTGGGTATAACCAGAGATGTCCTTAATCTCTTTTGCCTGAATCCATTTTCCCTCTTCAGGAATTGGGGCTGGTCCGTGGTTTGGACCTTTTGCAACAACGCACATGTTGTTGACTTCATTAGAATACTGCATATTCCTTCTTATATTTAAATAATTAATAAATAAGTTGCCGCTTTGTTACAGCACTGCAAAGATACAGCAAATATCTGAGAAAATACTCATTTTTGGGTATCATTTTTAACTCTTTAACTTTTTTATTGCTTTGAGAGGTAAAAATCAGCCGTCAGAAGCCTATATTCCTCACTTTTCAGTGATAAAACATCTTCATCGAAGGACATTCCATTGAGGGCGAATTCAAGGAGGTAGCGCTTGGGCTTCTTGCCTTCCTTGGTTACCACTGCTGTTCTCTTAGTGAGCATCATTCCTGAGAATATTGCCTCGTCCTCTATTTTCTGCCTACATTCCGATGGTATTACCAAAGAGAAACGACCCTCGTCGGCGAGCAGTGTCTTTGCCCCTTTCATCAGAGTGCCGAAGGGTAGGGTGGAGTTGTGACGGGCTGTGGTGCGCTTGGGGTCAGGGCATGTCAGAGAGTTGTCGAAGAACGGCGGATTGCACACTATGACGTCGAATGTCTTACCGCTCTCAGTCCCACTGTCGCCGTTTTTACATTCTTCAATAAACTCTTGAAGGGATTTGTGTAAAATATTGATATTCTGGCTAAAAGTAGAACTTAAGACATTTTCGTTTGCCTGTTCGGCAGCATCCTTGTCGATGTCGATGCCAACCACTTGGGCATGAGGAAACCTCTGTGCCATCATCAGTGCTATAAGCCCGGTGCCTGTGCCGATGTCAAGCACGTTTCCCACCCTTGCCGCCTCCATGCCTGATGCAGCCCAAGCGCCAAGCAGTACCCCATCGGTGCCCACCTTCATGGCGCATTTGTCCTGTTTTATGGTAAATCTTTTAAACGTGAACATTCAATATTGTCTCTGCCTTTGCCAAATCTTCGGGAGTGTCTATTCCTACTGTCTCAATGTTTGTTGTTCCTACTTTAATCTTATATCCATTCTCAAGCCAACGCAGCTGCTCCAGGCTCTCAGCCTTCTCAAGTTCTCCCTGTGGCAGCAGTGTCACCTCGCGCAGGACATCACGGCGGTAGGCATACAGCCCGATGTGTTTCAGATATGGGAACGACTCTGGCCATGACTCACGTTCCTTGCCACGGCAGAACGGTATTACGCTGCGGCTGAAATATAGTGCATATCCGTTTTTGCTCACTGCAATCTTGGGTGAGTTGGGATTCTCGATGGCATCAATGTCAGAAGGAGTGCGTCCGAATGGTTTTCCCAATGTCGCAATCTGGGTAGCCTCGTCATTGAAACACTCGCAAACTGTCCTTATCTGCGACTCATGGATGAAAGGCTCGTCGCCCTGCACGTTAACAACCACGTCAGCGTCAGAGCCTATTTTCTCCACCGCCTCCTCAATGCGGTCGGTGCCACTCTTGTGGTTGGGGGATGTCATGACAGCCTTTCCTCCGAATCCCTCCACTGTTTGGCGGATGCGTTCGTCGTCGGTGGCGACATACACATCGTCAATCACGTTCGACACCTGTTGATATACTCTTTCAATGACCGTCTTGCCTCCAAGTATGGCAAGCGGTTTGCCTGGGAAACGCGTCGATGCGTATCTTGCCGGTATAACAGCTATAAATTTCATATTCTTACAATTCTTTGTTTTAATGGTGCAAAATTACGAATAATTATCGAAATGGCAAAGAAAAAGGAAAAAAATAGTTAATATATATAGGTATAGCATTGTTGTTCGGTTTATTTTATGTACCTTTGCATTAAATTTTTAATAAGAAATCATGAAAAGAACAATAATGTTGATGTTGGCGACCTCCCTTTGCGGTCTTGCCAGCGCCCAGAACGAGTGGGAAGAGATGGAAAAACAGCAGGAGGCTAAAGAGGCTGTTGTGAAGGTTAATCCGGATGCCAAGTATCTGGTGGGGGCAGTGCCCTTTGTTGACGGCAGGGTGGTCTTCTCCACTGTCATCGAGGCTCCAGGCAAGAGTGCGTCGCAGATTTATTCTATGGCGAAGAACTATATGGAACGCCTGACACGTATGCCCAACCAGCTTGAGCATAGCATTGTGGCTTTGGCCGATTCTGCCAACAACACTCTGTGTGCCAATTATCAGGAGTGGCTCGTGTTCAAGAGCAATGCCCTGGTGCTCGACCGCACACGTTTCTATTATTCTCTCATTGCCAACTGTTCCGACGGACGTTTGGAACTGAAAATGACCCGCATCTACTATCTGTATGAGGAGGAGCGCAATCCCCAGACATACAAGGCAGAGGAGTGGATTGACGATGAAAATGCACTCAACAAGAAGAAGGACAAGCTATCTAAGATGAGCGGCAAGTTCCGTCGCAAGACCATCGACCGCAAGGACTTCCTCTTCGGCAAGTTCAACGAAATCATTAATGGCAAGAAGAAGGAGGAGGGCAAATGACCCAGGAAGAGCTTGACAGAATTTGGAACCGTGGTGAGACACATCACAGGCGCGAACCGGAGGACAAGGTTTTTAAGGTCAGAAACGTGCTCAACATCCTCTTTATGCTTGCCGTGGTGGTGGGCATTGCATTGTACATGTACACTCCAATGGAACTCTTTGGCTATCCGTTGTGGGGACTGGTTGTTGGTCTTGCCATTATAATAAAGACCATTGAGGTTTCACTCAGAATGATTTTTAAATGAACAACAGGATAATAATTTCGTTGTGGCTCTTGGCGTCGTTTCTCTGCGTGGGTGCACAGTCGTTCACAAGGATGGACGATGGCGGCAACCTCAATCAGGGGAACATGGACGGCAATGGCACCAACCGTAACTTCAACAAGCACAACAACGACACTACCCGCAATCAGGAAATTCCCAAGGGACTGAAGGTGTGGAAGATTGACAGGAAGTTTGGGGATGTGTTTCCCACGCTTCCCGACACTATGCCGCATCTGTTCATGAACACTATATTCAATACAGGTAAATACGGAGATTATAATACCACCGGCAATAACTATTCGCCGCGTCTCAACCGTATTGCCATTGACCAACCAATAGTTGATCAGTTTATGTTTGTGCAGCCTTATTCGCACGTGATGAAGCAGCCCGACGGGTTTATGTTCACCAACACGCTCTCTCCAATCACCAACATCACCTACGACAACTGCGGCGACAAACTCAACGGCGAAGACCACATAGATGTCATCTTTGCCACCAATGCAAGCAAGCGTCTGGGTTTTGGTTTTGACATCAATTATTCATACGCCCGAGGATATTATGCCAACCAGAGCACGTCGCATTTCGGTACCACCTTGTACAGTTCATATGATGGTGACCGATACAAAATGCACGCTATGTTCTCGGTCTATCACCAGAAAGTGGCGGAAAACGGCGGCATCACCGATGACAAGTATATAACATCGCCTGAATCGTTTTCAGACAAGTTCTTGGAGAGTGAAATACCCACCGTGCTACAGCGAAATTGGAACCGCAATGACAATATCCATCTTTTCCTGTCACATCGATACAGTTTTGGCTTCTATCGGAATGTGCGCATGACGGATGAAGAGATAAAGGCGCGCAAGTTTGCTGTGGAGGCAAAGATTGACAGCGAGAAACGCAAGCAGGACAATGAAAACAGGCAAAAGGAAAAGGAGGGAAACCAGACTGACGAGAAGATTGAACTCAGCGGGCGACCGGATGGAAAAAGCATAATGGATAGTCTGCAGGCTGTTCTTGCTGACACGTTGAAGAAGGAATACGTGCCTGTCACCAGCGTGATACACACATTCGACCTCAACAGATACAGCCGTATCTATCAGGCATACTATTCGCCTGCCGAATATTATGCCGACACTTATTATGACCTGAATGTTGACAATGCCTACCGTGGCGACTCTATCTACGACCAGACAAAGCATTTCTCGATGAAGAACACCCTTGCTTTAGCTATGCTCGAAGGTTTCAACAAGTGGGCAAAGGCAGGGCTAAAGGTGTTTGCCACTCACGAGTTGCGACGTTTTGATATGCCGGACCTTATTACTGAGGACGAGCAGAGCCGTGTGGTTATGGGCAGATGGAACGAACATAATATAAGCGTCGGCGGACAGCTAATCAAGACTCAGGGCAGGACGCTTCATTATAATCTCTCGGCAGAGACATGGCTCGTTGGCGAGGATGCAGGACAAATTAAAGTGGATTTCTCGACGGAACTCAATTTCCCCCTGTTGGGTGACACTGTAACGCTGGGAGCCAAGGCGTATTTCTATCGCCTAAATCCATCATTCTACCAGCGTCACTATCATTCAAAGCATATATGGTGGGACCAGAGTCTCGACAAGGAAACACGCACACGTATAGAGGGGCTTTTCACATACCGCAAGACAAACACTCGCCTGAGAGTGGCTGTGGAGGAGCTTCAGAACTACACGTACTTCGGAATGTCATACGATGCCACCACCTCAGGGCGCACCAACCTGTCGGCAACCGTCAATCAGGCGGGAGGCAACATCAACCTAATGACTGCCCAACTGATGCAGGATTTCAGGTTGGGTCCGCTCAACTGGGAGAATGTCTTCACCTTCCAGACATCGAGCGATGAGAATGTGCTTCCAGTCCCGTCAGTCAATATCTTCACCAATCTTTATCTGAAATTTAAGATTGCCGGAGAATTGGCTATGGAATTGGGTGCCGACGGATATTTCTTTTCCAAATATTACGCTCCCGACTATTGTCCACAGCTCAGCCAGTTTGCTGTTCAGCAGAAAGATGACTCACGCATGAAGATAGGCGGCTATCCTTTTGTGGATGTATATGCCAACATGCACCTCAAGCATACCCGCTTCTTTATCATGATGAGCCACGTCAACGCCGGCAGTGGCAGTCGTGGCTACTTCTTGGCTCCGCATTACCCCACAAACGGAAAGATACTCCGTTTCGGACTTTCGTGGAACTTCTTCAACTGATATGATAATTATTTGAATTTCAGATATTCATTATGGGATATATACATGGATACAACAATGGTCAGGGAGAATGGACCCACCTGACCGTAAATGAGGAACGCCCTCTGCTGGAATGGTTGCTCGACAACCTGAAGGAAAGCCGAACCAAGGTGAAGTCCACACTTCAGGGACGTGGCATCAAGGTGAACGGCAAGTGCGTGACCCAATTTGACTTTCCCCTCAAGCCTGGAATGAAGGTGGCAGTCAGCAAGACCAAGCGCAACCAACAGGCATTCAAGAGCAGGTATGTGAAGATTGTGTATGAGGACCGTTGGATTGTAGTGGTTGAAAAGAACATCGGCATTCTGTCAATGGCAGCAGGCCACTCTTCCCTGAACGTGAAATCCGTTCTTGACGACTATTTTCACAAAAGTCGCCAGAACTGCCGTGCGCATGTTGTGCATAGGTTAGACCGCGACACAAGTGGATTAATGGTATATGCCAAGGATATGGAGACAGAGCAGATTCTCGAACACAACTGGCACGATATTGTATATGACCGCAGATATGTTGCGGTTGTAAGCGGAGAGGTGGAACAGGACGGCGGGACGATAGCCAACTGGCTGAAGGACAACAAGGCATATATCACTTATTCATCGCCAGTGGATAACGGGGGCAAGTATGCCGTCACCCATTTCCATGTCCTCGACCGTACCACCGAATATTCCTTAGTGGAATACAAGCTGGAGACAGGCAGGAAGAATCAGATAAGGGTACATTCGGCTGACATGGGACATCCTGTGTGTGGAGACGTGAAATACGGCAATGGCGACGACCCTCTTCACCGTCTCTGTCTTCATGCCTACATGTTGTGTTTCACTCATCCGGTTACACACGAGCGTATGGAGTTTGAGACGATGATTCCCGCAGGATTCAGACATTTATTTAAATAATAACAACAGATATGGATAATTTCGGATATTACGTGGCAGGCCTGATATTGCTGATTGTCGGGTTCCTGGTGATGAAGAAGGTGGCAAGCTGTATGATCAAGACTGTTGTCACCTTGGTTTTGGTGGCAGCTTTAGCGGTGGTTTATTATCTCTATCTGAGGTAAACCTCCCTATGACAGCAGGATGCCCAAGGTGACCATTAAGCCGTAGATGAAGATGTTTCTCGCCGTTTCACCAAGACAGAGGTTGAGAGCCTTGCCGCGATTGATGCGTTTGATGCGCATATACGTGTAATGATGGAACACGAGATACACCAATGGCAGGACAAAGGCAAGGAAGTAACCGTTGGTCATATATGCCAGTCCCATTATGAAAGCTCCCCAGCCAAGGGCAAGGTATAGTTGCAACGATGCTTTCTCGCCGATTTTGACTACCAGGGTGGTTTTGCCTACGGCTTTGTCAGTGTCGCGGTCGCGGAAGTTGTTGACGATTAAGAGTGTATCCACCACCATACCGCACGCAAGAGACGCGAGAAAGACAAATGATGAGCACGTGTGTAATTGTATATAATAAGGTACGCACACGGGAATGATGCCGAAGAACAGTACAACGAGCATGTCGCCCATGCCTATATAAGACAAGTGGGTGGTGTAAAGAAAGCAGAAAATAAGACATAGGACACCTACAAGCACCATCTCCAGACCGCCATACAAGACAAGCGGCAGTCCTGTCAGACAGGCAATACACGTGGTCAGCGCTATGGCGTGCTTCATCTTGTCAACACTAACCCAGCCTTGTGCACATGCACGTCGCGGACCAAGGCGAGTGGCGGTATCGTCGGTGCCTTTGGCAAAGTCGAAGAAATCATTGATGAAATTGGCGTCAATCTGCATTACCCATGCAAACAGGAGACACAACACTGCCGGTATCCAGCAGAATGGGTCGCCTTCATATAGAAAGGAATCCTTATAGGCAAGGGCAAGACCTATCATCACTGGCACTGCAGCACCGCTTAGTGTTTTGGGACGCGCTGCCAGTATCCAGGCCTTAAGCGAGTCTTTCTTGATGTCTTTTGACTGCATAATCGATGTTTTTTTAATTATTGCTTGCAAAAGTAAGCATAATTATGTATATTTGCAAATGTTTTGGCAATTAATTGCTAAAAAAAGACTAAAGTTAATATAAATAAGGAATATAACAGGAGGAACAAGATATGAACAGAATGGCAAGTCTCGACCTTGTGGAATTTGTGGAAAGCAAGATTCTACCAAGATATGCAGCCTTTGACAAGGCGCATAACACTGAGCATGTGGTGAGAGTGATACGCAAGGCTATGGACCTGGCGCTGAAGGTGGGCGCCGATCTGAATATGGTATATGTCATCGCCGCATACCACGATCTCGGTATGGCGGGACAGAGGGCTATACACCATATAGAGGGTGGTAAGATACTTTACAATGACGCCAGACTTAAGAAATGGTTCTCTATTGAGCAACTCAAGATTATGAAGGAGGCAGTGGAGGACCATAGGGCATCGGCATCACGCGCACCGCGTTCGATATACGGAAAAATCGTGGCAGAGGCAGACCGTGATATTGAACCAGACTCTGTATTTCGCCGTGCTGTGCAGTTTGGATTAGCTAACTATCCGCAATATTCTGTTGAGCAGCAATGGGAGCGTTTCTATGAACACATGCAGAACAAGTACTCCGTCAATGGCTATATCAAGTTGTGGGTGCGTGGTTCTGATAACGAGCGCAACCTGAACATTGTACGTGATATTATTGCCAATCCACATAAGCTTAAGGAAATCTTCCTTGGCATATACAATCAGGAAGTATTGTAGGCGGATTATTGCATTTTTGGGGGTGTTTTGGGGTTTTGACTTGACAAAAATCAATAATATGTCGAAGAATTCAAGAAAATCGACCAAAAGTATTGCGGAATCCGAAAAAAGTTCGTAACTTTGCAACGTAAAAAAGATAGATTTGTTTCATAGATAAAGGTTTTTAGTTAGGTAATAGATTGTTTTAGGTTAGTTATTGGTTTTTAGTTTTTAGGTAAAAGATTGTTAGTATTGGGTAATGATAAAAAGTGAATTTTGGTCGAGAGATCGAGAGGAACAAAGGAGGAAACTCCGGAAACGGAGAATCCAATGGAATAAAATTATTAGATTATAGAACCGCATCCTGCAACGGCAGAGATGCGGTTCCGTATTTTTATATGTTTGGGATGTGACCGTCCATCCCGTTTTGTCTTCACCATGAAAGCCAGTCGTCAATTATTCGTCGGGCTATGGACAGCTTTTCCGGTATCTCGGGCAGGTTGTCTTTCCAGAACCACTGTCCCGCTGCCAGTTCTTCCTTCTGCAACTTTATTTCTCCTGAGACATAGTCGGCATGGAAACCAACCATCAGTCCGCTGGGGTATGGCCATGGTTGGCTGCCGAAGTAGCGCAGGTTTGTGATGACGAGCCCTGTCTCTTCCATCACCTCGCGGTGGACGGCTTCTTCGAGTGACTCTCCCGTCTCTACAAAACCGGCAACAAGTCCGAAGAACTTGCCGCGGAAGTTGCGGGCATGTACAAGCAACACCTCGTCGCCTCGGTGTATGAGCACTATGATGGCAGTGGCAAGCGATGGCCATACCTCCTTGCCGCACTCCTCGCAACGCTTGCTAATGTCGGTGTGCATCTTCATCGTTCCTCCGCATACCCCGCAGAACTTGGTGTTCTGGTCCCAATAAAGCAGTTCCTCGCATTTGCCGGCTTTCTGGTAAAGTTCCGGAGAGAGCTTGTAATAACTGGGACGCAGTCCGCACATCTCAAAACGTGGGTTGTCTGTCACAGGTGAGTCGATGCGGTAGGTCTTCACCTCAGTGTCGCCCAAAGGTGTTACATTGAGTATATTTGTCCAGGGGAATACTTTTGTGGGAGTATCCTCCTGGTATGGTATGGTATAACTGCCGTCGACAAGTTTTTCCAACATGATGTCTCCCTTGCAGAAGACGAAATAGTATTTTTTCATTATTCAAATAGTAGTTTGCGGTCACGACGTATGGCTGGCTCCGCCCATTCCTCGGGAACAAAGCGCCAGTTGTCAAGTTTGTGCGGAACGATAGTGCCCTGACGTTCAATCTCTTGGGTGAGATAATATCGCTGGTCACGCTCGCTGCGGTATATGATTCTGCTTTCGAGTGAGTCCTTCGGTATGCCTGCACCGCGTGTGAGCAGTTCACCGCCTCCGTTGCCACGATAACTGTTGAGTACCACCTTGTACCATTTTGACTCGTCAAACTCATCACCGTTGGACATTCGCAGTATCTTAACCTTCTCGCCGTCGGGCTTTGTGACATCCACAACGTAGTCAATGCCGGCGGCACTGTCGAAGTTGAATGTGAGGTTCTTGAACATATTGCGCTGCTTGTCGTGTACGGCATTTGAATCGAGCAGCATTATATGGTCGTCGGGAGACTTCATCGTGTTCACCCATTGGTCGTAGCTCATCTCAAGGTGCTTGCGCACTTCCTTTCCCGTAAGTTTCATCACGTAGATGTCGTTTTCATAACGGTAAAGTTTAAACATGTCGTTCATGTGTATGTCGCCCTTATGTACGATGGCATCAAATGTAAGTGGGGCGTTGAATGATATGTCCGCTCCGGTTATGGAGAGTTGCAGACTGTGAATAAGGTCTCCGAAAGTGGAGCTTCCGAAGAAGGAGTCGCTGGTGTGTATGCTCTCGGTGATATATCCTATGCGCCTGTTGGTGAATGACTTAACGCTGTCGGAGATATGTTTGAATTTATTTATGAACTCCTCATCCACAGGCGTTTTTGCCACATTGGTGAGCTTTCCTGTGATATCCTTTTTGACAACCTTGTTGTTTTTGACAGTCAGTTTTACATCTGTATCTGCCACGAATATGGCATTGCATGATGGGTCGAGACAGAAAACGTCCTTATCCTCGCAGTTCTTGACAACAGTGCAGCGTGGGGCATGGTCGTGACCGAAGAAGATGATGTCAAAGCCCGGAATGTTGCGTGCGATGTATTCCGTCTCATCCTCATTATAGTGAAGGGTACTTATGCCACCGTTCCATCCACTGTGGAACAGGCCAATAATCAAGTCCGCTTTCTCGACGTTGCGTACAACATCCACCCATTTTGCGGCAGCCTTTACCATATCCTCGAAATAAAGTCCGCTCCACAGTTTTTCGTGCAGCCAGTTTGGTATGGCGGGAGTTATCATGCCGATGACTGCTATCTTCACACCCTCACGCTCTATGATGGTGTAAGGCTTCAGGTATGGTTTGCCCGTTGATGTGTCGATGACATTAGCTCCAAGAGTGGGGCAGTGCAGTTCGTCTATCCACTTGTCATAGACAGCGTGCCCAGTCTCCACATCGTGGTTGCCCAATGCCTGGGCGTCATATCCCATCCAGTTTACTATTTCCGCGGCGGCGTTAGGCAGTTCGGGTTTGACAAAATTGGTATAGTAGCAAGTGGGCTGTCCTTGCAGTATGTCACCGTTTTCGAGCAGTATGACATTCTTGCCGTATTCCTTGCGCAGTTTCTTGATGTAGGTGCTCACCCTTGCGAGCGAACCCTCCATTGGTGAGTCCTCTATGTAGTCGTAAGGAAAGAAACAGCCATGCACGTCGCTTGTCTCTATAATTTTCAGATTAACAGTTTTCGTCTCTGCCATAACGCTTATTGAACATAGTCCCGCAATGAGGACCATTGCAGTCTTTCTCATATTAATGGTTTTTGAAGTATTACTTATTGAGGGTGTTGCCAATGAATTCCTCAAGTTTTTCTCCACGCAGCCCTACCGCGAGTATCTTGCCCTGGCTGTCCACCACTACGGTGTGGGGAATCGAGTTTACCCCCATTGCCACGGCGATGGAGTTGTGCCATCCCTGAAGGTCTGACAGTTGCATCCATTTCATTCCGAGACTCTTCACGGCAGCTTCCCATTTGTCCTTGTCTTCGTCCAGTGATATGCCGATGACATTGAATCCCAGAGGCTTGCACTTGTTGTATAGTGCCACCACATTAGGCATCTCGGCACGGCATGGTCCGCACCAGCTTGCCCAAAAGTCAATAAGGGTGAGTTTGCTCTTGGCAATCTCTTCGCGCAGGTTCACCTTGTGACCGTTGATGTCGTTCATGGTGAACTCAGGCAGTGTGCCTCCTACGCCCACGGCTGTCTTGCGCTTCAGTTCCGCGGTGAGTGATTGTATTTCCTTGTTCTTTTGGAGCTCGGAGGGCATACGGCTCACAAGCGAGAGAATCTCCTCGGGTTGCATAACATCCTGGAAGTACAGTATCATGAACATTCCAAAGTGGTTGGTGATGTTCTTCTCTGCATATCGCTTGATAAACGATGCGAACTTGGCCTGCAGTATCTCCATTCTTGCAATGGTTGCGCTCTTTTCCTCGGGCGAGAGGTCTTGTGGCGACTGGTATAGCTGTTCGCCGATGCGGTTCATTTCCAAACCTATGACAAGCGTACTGTCCATGATAGTCTGCCACTTCTCGTTCATGGGAGTACCTCCCACCTTGGTCTTCGAAGGCATATCACCAAGACTGAGCTTCACGGTTCCCGGTTCCACAAAGAAAGTCGTGTTGACATTTCCCGTCTTGCTGTAAGCTATACATAGGGTGGGAGTGTCGATGTTCCCCTCCACCGTGAACTTGCCGTCGTTCACGATGCCGTGGGCGAAAGGCTTGCCAGTGGAGAAGTCATTAGTGACGAAAATGGTGTCTCCATTTCCTAAAACATCACATTCACCCCTAATCTTATATGCATCAGACTGGCAAGCCGCGAGCATCATGCACGCAGCTGCCAGTCCTGTAAATGTCGTTTTTCTCATTATTATATATTATACGAGGTATTGGCTGCTGATGCTCTCGTTGTTGATGACACGCCTGATGGTTTCTGCAAACATATCGGCAACGGAAAGCTGTTTTACCTTGGCGCAGCGGTTGGAGTAGGGGATGGAATCTGTAAAGACAATCTCCTCAAGCGATGAGTTCTGCACACGTTCGCTTGCCGGACCGCTCATCACGCAGTGTGAGGCACAGGCACGTACTGTTTTTGCCCCAGCTTCCTTCATGATGTCGGCAGCCTTGGTGATAGTGCCTGCGGTATCCACCATATCGTCTATGATTACCACGTTCTTGTCCTTTACGTCACCGATAATCTGCATGCTTGCCACAACATTGGCGCGTGCGCGGGTCTTGTTGCAAAGCACAAGCGGGCATCCGAGATACTTGGCGTAAGTATTTGCGCGCTTTGAACCGCCAACATCCGGTGAGGCGATAACGAGGTTGTCCAACTGGAGGCTCTGCAAATATGGAAGGATTACTCCAGAGGCATAGAGATGGTCAACGGGAACATCAAAGAAACCCTGAATCTGGTCGGCGTGAAGGTCCATGGTTATCAGACGGTCAATACCTGCCACACTGAGAAGGTCTGCAACCAGTTTGGCACCGATGCTCACTCTTGGCTTGTCCTTACGGTCCTGACGTGCCCATCCGAAATAGGGGATCACTGCGTTGATGGTTCTTGCCGAGGCTCTCTTAGCCGCATCAATCATAAGTAGCAGCTCCATGAGGTTGTCAGAGTTGGGGAATGTGCTTTGTACAAGGAATATGTCGCGACCGCGAATAGATTCCTCGTATGAAACTGCAAATTCACCGTCGGAAAACTTGGTGATAACCAACTGACCAAGGTCACAGCCTAAGCTTTGGCAGATTTTCTCTGCCAGGTATCTCGTGTTAGTACCCGAGAAAACCATATAAGAGTCTTTTTCACTCATTTTGTTGTAATGCAAGTTGTTATATTGTTATTTCAAATTCTTAATTCTTCACTCTTCATTCTTCATTTATAAAATCACCCTGCCGCTTTCCTGATTCGCTCAAAGTGGATGATCAGTTCCTTGTAGTCGAGCTGGTGGTGTATGTCAAACCTGTTCCAGATATCGCTGCAAATGACTATACCCCCAAAGCCAAGGTCCTTGGCCATGCGTATATTGTCGATGTTGACACCGCCGAAAGCATACACCTTTTTGTCTATCAGCCCCAAGTCGGCAGCCCTTTCAAGGCGTGCGTTGTGCAATTCATTGGCATGGGCATCATCACTCGTGGCAAACGTATCCTTCAGGAACACGTACTCTGATTTCCTGCGGACCTCACGTATGTCGTCAATGTTGAGGCATGTGCGCGAATATTTGCCCTTGTAGCCATCAGGCAACGGGGATGAGGCGTCATCGAGATGAATACCCCTCAGACCGTATTCCTCTTTCAGGTAGAAATGCTCGTGAACAGTGGTCTTGCTGTAGATATCATCAGGCAACAAGGTCAGGAGTCGCTCAGTATAAACTGGTGCAGCCCCCGGCTTGTTCAGGTGCAGATTGTCCAGTCCTTCGTCGAAAAGGGCTGTAAGTATTTTGTCTTCCTCCACGAAGAACGTGGACTTAGTCATTAATACGATTTTCATGTCATTTCTCTCTAATCACGTGCAAATGTACCACTTTTTATTGAAAAAAGCAATCTATTTGCATAAAAGTTAGTCTTTATTAGCTAAAAATTGACTTAATTCGACCTTTTTTGTTATCTTTGCACCCAAATTAGGTATTAAATTGAGTATTTACATTATGACATCAAGCATCAACGAGAGTGTTCTGGCAGATGTCCAGACACCTGTTTATATTATTGAAGAAAATCTCCTTCGTGCCAACCTCTCGCTAATCCGGGATGTGGCACAGAGGGCGGACATAGAAGTGATAATGGCATTCAAGGCTTTCGCCCTTTGGAAGACTTTCCCTATCATCAGGGAGTACATCAATGCCACTACAGCCAGTTCGCTTTCCGAGGCAAGGTTGGCGTATGAGGAATTCGGCGCGCCCGCCCATACCTTCTCACCGGCATACACCTTTGACGAGATTGACGAGATAGCCAGGTGTTCAAGCCACCTGACGTTTAATTCTCTTTCTCAGTATTCCAATATGGCGATGCGGGCAAGGCGTGCCAATCCGGATTTGTCCTTCGGATTGAGAGTTAATCCCGAATATTCCGAGATTTCCACCTTATTATATAACCCGTGCGCGCCCGGGACGCGATTTGGCGTTTCTGCGGACAAGCTTCCACCGACGCTTCCTTCCGATATTGAGGGATTTCATTGCCACTGCCACTGCGAAAGCGGTGCTGACGTGTTCCAGAGAACACTTGTTCATATTGAAGAGAAATTCTCGAAATGGTTTCCGCAGCTCAAATGGATAAACTTTGGCGGCGGTCATCTTATGACCCGCAAGGACTACGACGTTGACTTGCTTGTCAGCATGATGAATGATTTCCATGCCCGTTATCCATGGCTCAAGGTGATACTCGAACCGGGAAGTGCCTTTGCATGGCAGACCGGTGCTCTCGTGGCACAGGTGGTGGATATCGTGGAAGACAAGAATATCAAGACGGCAATCCTTGATGTCAGTTTCACATGCCACATGCCCGACTGTCTTGAGATGCCATACCAACCGGAAGTCAGGGGGGCCGAATCAGTGGAAATGGATTGTGCAACGGAAAAAAATACTTACCGTTTGGGAGGCAACAGTTGCCTTTCGGGAGATTTTATGGGTTCCTGGCGCTTTGACCATCCTTTGAAAATCGGGGAAAAACTGATTTTTGAGGATATGATTCACTACACGACGGTTAAGACAAATATGTTTAATGGTATCACTCATCCCGCAATTTCTATGCTGAAAAGTGATGGAAAACTGCAAAAAATGCGTGTTTTTGGGTACTCAGACTATAAAAATCGCATGAATTAACACATTTTTGCAAAAAAACCTCGAAAATAGTTTGGAGATTAGAAAAAAAGCAGTACCTTTGCAACCGCAATCGAGAGAGATGCTCCTGATAAAGGAAATGCAAGCGGAAATAGCTCAGTTGGTAGAGCACAACCTTGCCAAGGTTGGGGTCGCGGGTCCGAGTCCCGTTTTCCGCTCAATTTAATGAACAAAAAAGAGTTTAGGCGAGGGTCTAATCTTCTTCTAAGAGCCCAGGTGGCGGAATTGGTAGACGCGCACGTTTCAGGTGCGTGTGCCGCGAGGCGTGCAGGTTCGAGTCCTGTTCTGGGCACTCTTTTTTATTCCAGTTGTATTTATGTTGGAGAGGTGGCGGAATTGGTAGACGCGCTACTTTGAGGGGGTAGTGTCAATTGCGACGTGGGAGTTCGAGTCTCCTCCTCTTCACATTTTTTGCGGAAATAGCTCAGTTGGTAGAGCACAACCTTGCCAAGGTTGGGGTCGCGGGTCCGAGTCCCGTTTTCCGCTCTTTTTTTTCTGTATTATTGAAAAACAAGAAACATTTTATTATTTATGAATTTATATCTGAGATATTTTGATAGTGAAATATTGGTTCACACTGTTGATGAAGCAATTGAATTTCTTTCAAGCATAGAGGAAATAGGTATGGATGCCAATCTTGAGGCAGACGTGCGTCAATATGCCAACAGCGATATTTATTATCCCAAGCGTTATAAGATTCGTCCGCGTGTTTATTTCATTGTAATCAAGACTGAAGCCGCCACTATGGAGGACTTCAAGAACAAGAAGGCCGTGCGTACTGCCGCTGACCGTGCTGAGAAACCGTTGGTTGCCCCGGCATTGGTGAAGCTCAATGAGCAGCGTCCCGGTTGGTATGAGGGTATTGTTGATTTCAAGCGTGTGCTGCTTGTTCCGGGCACCGGCAAGTTTGAATATCGCGACACCCGCTTTGTTGCCCGTTGCAAGGCTGACTCTGGTATGGATTGCTACAACCGCATTATTGACAATCTTCGCGAGAGGGTTGACCCGCGTAGTCAGTTCCCGTCACCCAAAGGCAAGAATTTCCAGTTCGAATACCTCGGAGCATTCTAAATTGACTTTTTGATAATATGAACAAGGTGATGCTGATAGGATATGTGGGTAGTGAGCCTGAGGTGAAGTATGTGGATGCTGACACCCCCGTAGCTCGTGTCTCGCTTGCAACATCCGAGAGGGGATACACGTTGCAGAACGGCACCCAGGTGCCGCAACGCACCGATTGGCACACCGTCATATTATGGAGAAAGCTGGCCAAGACCGTAGAGCAGTATGTCCACAAGGGCGACCGTCTCTACGTTGAGGGCCGGCTTCGCTATTCCGCATATAACGACAAGGAGGGTGTAAGACGAACGACAACGGAAATATGGGCGGAAAATATGGAGATGTTGTCATCTAAAGAATAATGTTTTGATACCGTTAGATTTATTCAGTTCATTTGACCAAGTGCAATTCTTGGTGCCTACAGCCGGGGCAATTGTCTCAGCTGTTCTTGCTGTGTTATTACTTATTGTGTCGGGATTTGCATCCGGATCCGAGATCGCCATTTTTTCGCTCACACCTAATGATGTGAGTGAGTTGGAGGAGGGTAAGACCGATGCCGACCGTAAGGTGATTAGCCTCCGTGAGGATTCGGAGCGCACGCTTGCCACTATTCTCATCACCAACAATCTGGTGAACGTTACCATCATTATGCTCTGCAACTATTTCTTTGCCCATGTCGTTGATTTCGGACGGGCTTATTGGTTGCAGTTTATATGTCTGACGGTATTGCTCACATTCCTTCTTCTTCTTTTCGGCGAGATTATGCCCAAGGTGTATTCCGCCCACAAGCCGGTGGATTTCTGCCGTAGGGTGGTGGGGCCGCTTTACCTCTGCCGCAAGGTATTCTATCCTTTTGCCTCTATTCTTATCCATTCGGGTATTTTGGCAGAGAAGGTGGTGCAGAGGGAGAGCCACATCCTGAGTGTGGATGACTTGGAGCAGGCATTGGAGCTTACTGACAAGGAAGAGATTAAGGAGGAAAAGAATATCCTTGAGAGTATCGTCCGCTTCGGCGACGAGACAGCCAAGGAGGTGATGACGAGTCGTCAGGATGTGACCGTACTCGATATGCAGTCGCCTTTCTCCGAAGTGCTCAAGTGTATTGTCGAAAACAACTATTCGCGTATTCCGGTTTATCAGGACAGCATCGACAATATCCGTGGCATCCTGTATATCAAGGACTTGCTGCCCCATCTTGGCAAGCCCAACACGTTCCGCTGGCAGTCGCTCATACGTCCGCCGTACTTTGTTCCCGAGACAAAGAAGATTGACGACCTCTTGCGTGAGTTCCAGAACAACAAGGTGCATATAGCGGTTGTTGTGGATGAGTTTGGAGGCACGAGCGGAATAGTCACCCTTGAGGATATACTTGAGGAGATTGTCGGCGAAATCAACGACGAGTATGACGAGGATGAGAAGAACTTCGTGAGAATCAACAACAATACCTATATCTTCGAGGGCAAGACCTTGCTCAGTGATTTCTACAAGACTCTTGACATCGATAGTGAGGAGTTTGAGGACATCGAGGGTGATGCTGACACGCTGGCAGGCCTGCTGTTGGAGATAAAGGGTGAATTCCCCAAAATAAATGAGAAAATAGAGTATTCAAACTATACATTCCAGGTATTGAAGATGGACGAGCGTCGCATCATGAAGGTGAAGGTGACGCTTAAATCCCAACCATCAGACGCAGTCCATTGACACAGCCTGCATCGTCTGCAGCATTGTGCCCAAGTTCTGCTCATTGCGGCACACGGTCATAAATGCGGCATTTAGGTCAATGTCGTCATCCATGACCACCGGTGCGGAATGTAGCAGTGTCTGCATACAGTCGAGCAACAGTCTGAAGAGATACACTTGGTTGGAGCCGGCAGCAGTGGCTTCTGTCTTTGCGGCTTTTCTTCCCGCAAAGAATGCCTTGACCACCACTTGTGTCAACGCCCTTACCTCGCGCTCCTTGTGTCCGCTGTGGTCCTGCAGATACCCTTCGGGGAATCCTTCATAGAAATCGTTGATAGACAGAATCTTGCCTGCGAGCAATGACGCGAAATTGCGGCGGTATTCCGTCACCATATCCTCATGGGCCTCTTCAGTACGGCAAGCGTACTTGATGAGGTCCATGGGTCTTTGTATGGAAGGGGCAATTTCCGGCGAGCGCAATATCCCTATCAGTTCCTCAGCCGTGTTGTAATGCAGTATGGCGAGAGGATTGAACATTATGTCGAAGAAGTTCTTGGATATCTCCTCATAGTGTTCGAGCATAATTTTCTTCACCGTCTGTGGTGTCATTTCCACGGTTCCGTCCTGTCTTTCGGCATTGGCAGAGAGTATTCCCTCGGCAAATGCTGCGAAGAATGCCCTGATTATCGCTGGCTGTGCGTTTCTCATTGTCCCTATTGTTTTATATGAGTTTTATTGTTTTACTAATGTGAGTCCTATCTTCATTCCGCTGATGTTCTTGGCGAGAGCGGAGATAGTGGAAAGGCTTGAACTCGTGGCGGTCTTTGCACCGAGAGTCTGAATGAGGTTCAGCAGTTTCGATGCGTCGGTGACAAACATAAGCTGGTTGCCTTCCTTCTGCGTGGTGATGTCCATTGTCTTGAGCTGGTAAGTCAGTTTCAGCTTGCTGTCTTCCACAGCCCATTTGCCCGAGTAGCTCTTGCCTCGTATTGTCTCGGTGAATGTGCCGTCTTCCTTGAATGTGATGCTGAACTTGTCCTTTGTGATTCCGTATTTTGTCAGTGTGTTCTGCAGTGAGGTCTCCAGTTTGTTGGCAGCCAGTGCGGCTCCGGTTTTTGTCAGGAAATCCTCTGATTCAAACACAATGGCAGGCGAGTCGTAAGCCCATGTGCCCACGATGTTGTCGGCAGTGGCTTGCTTGTTGGATGAGAAGATGGATGTAAGCCCCGAGACAAGGTCACTGGTATTGGTGTTTCCGGTGATGCCTCCCAGGATATTGCCGAGGTTGAGTTGCGCGCTTGCGCTGTTGCCGCCGCCTATAAGCATTAGAGCCATAACGGCGAGTTTGGTGATGTTCTTTTTCATGTCTTTTAATGTTATTATATCGGTGTATTTTTCATTTTGCAGTGCAAAAGTACAATTTCTGTTCCACTTGACAAAATAAATTAGATAAAAATTGCGTTTTTATGATTTTTTGTCGTACCTTTGCATCATGACAAGCGAATTATCCATACTTATTCCGTGCCATAACTATATCTGTACACCATTGGTGGAACAGTTGGCGCAACAGGCTTCTTCGGTTGATGGGCTCAGATACGAGATAATTGTTATTGACGACGGTTCCACTGCCTCAAGGATGGTGGAGGTCAACCGTTCCATATCCCGTATGCCCTTTTGCCGTCATATTGCCCTTACGGAAAACCGGGGGCGTTCGAAGGTGAGAAACCTTTTGGCTCGCGAGGCTAAGTATGAGTGCTTGCTTTTCATTGACTGCAAGCACAGCCTGCCTGACGGTGAGTTCATACGCCGTTATGTTGAGGCTTCGGACAATGACGTGGTAGATGGCGGCATAATTATTCAAGGCGATCCACATCTGCTGCGTGGCAACCTTCGTTTCATATATGAGAAATCCGCCGAGGCGGCACACACTGTTGAGAAGCGACGTGAGGATGAGTATCGTGATTTCCACACCGCCAACTTTATGGCGAGAAGGAGGGTTATGGACCGTTGCCGTTTTGATGAGACTATCACGCGTTATGGCTATGAGGATGTCCTGTTTGGCAAACAACTGAAGGCGGCGGGCATACGCATCACGCATATCGCCAATCCCGTGGGGTTCGGTCATTTCGATTCCAACAAGTCTTTCGTGTCAAAGACCGAGGAGGGTATGCTCACCCTGCTTGAAAATGCCGACAAACTGGAGGGCTATTCCACTCTCCTATATATATATAATAAGGTGGGAGCATTTCGTCTCCAGTGGCTTCTGCGTCTTGTCCATCGTCTTTTGGGCAATAAGATGCGCAGGAATCTCGTGGGCATGAAACCGAGTCTTGCCGTGTTCAAGATCTATAAGATTACGTATTTTGCATCCCTTCATCATTCTTGATATGGAAATCTAAAAAAGTGGGCAGAGGTTCGTTTCCTCTGCCCACTCGATTATTGTGACTTGACGGTGTGTCAATGCTATTTGGTGAGTTTCACACCAGAGGCATTGTATGTATTTGGGCCTTGGTGAATAATCACTTCCTTGTTCCCGTTAATCGACTTGTATGTGCGCTGATTCTTCTGGGAGTCAGCTTTGACGCCACGTATTCCAGTTGTTTCCAGACGGAACACCACTGGATTTGTTGTCGAACCGAGCGATGCACCATCCTCGAAGCCGAGGCTTTGTTCGAGTTCGTAGTCAGTCATGTTGCCGTCAGCGTCCCTTACCGCTACACGGAATGAAATTTCCTGCTGCTTGTCTGCATGTACCACCATGTAGATAAGGCGTCGGTTGTCTTCGTCGTGTGAGAACTTGTCACCGCAAAGCTCGCCATCTGCAAGGAAGGCTGCTAACTCGCAACCGCCGAGACGCTTGTCGTCGCACTCCACAACAGCCGTTATGGTCATTGTGCCGTCATAGCGTGCCGGATTATACGAACCGAAATGGCGGTTGTCTTCATCTGTCGCATTGGCAAAAGAAGTCCTGGCTGACGATGCCTTGCCGGTATTCGTCGCTGAGGTAGGATAGATAAACTCCTTGTTGCCTTCGGCATTTGAGTGATAGAAGTAACCCTCTCCCGGTGTCAACACCCTCAGGTTTCCTGTCCATGCCCCTCCGCTGTAGATAGCCATCTTCTGACGGTTCTTGATGATGTCGCCCTCCTCAGGGCTCATGTCTGCCAGTGCGGTGCTGAGTATCAGGGACGACGATATGTTAGCGCCCAACCAGTTCCAGTACGGATTGATGGTGATAGGCTTGCGCAGTGTGGCGGTTTGCTGTCCGATGACGTCGATATTTCCTGCTGCGACTGCATAAACCTTGTACATCTTTCCGGTCTCGATGGTTGTCAGTTCGCCCGACCAAGTGCCGTCGGCCTCCCTGCGTGCGTATGCATCCTGTTGTACAACCTCAGTCACACAAGGCTCACCCTCTGTGCTGTAGATGTTGAAGATGGAAGCCAAGGATGCGTCAGAAGGCTCGGCATAGAGCGAGAGCCACTGCCATCCGGGAACAACAGATGTCGTTTGCTCAATCTTGTCATCGGGCAACCATAGATAAGGATTGCCGAAGTCACCATAGTGGGCGTTAGGACGGAAGACTGGTGTCTGTTCCTGTCCGTTGAGAGTCATGCTAAACGATGGGCTGATGGTGCCGGTGTTGGCATCATAGTATCGGAACTTCAGTGGTTTCTCTGACTCCTGGTTGCCATAGATGGTGAGCAGCACGTAGCTTGTTCCGTAGCGAGAGTAGAACACAGGCGAAGCCAGTCCGATACAACGGTCAGTCTCGTCGAATGCGGCAATGATGCTGTATGGATTCTCCTGTATTGTGTCATCCACCTTCACCTGTCCAACTATACTCATTGTATTTGGATGTGTCTCAGCAACGACACTCCAATTAGGACGGTTCACCAGTTTAGTGAATGAGTATGGAATGGCATGTGATATTCCATTTGCATCCACAAGGTAAATCTGTCCCTCGTTGATACCGGTTGGCAGTGCTTCGCTGACATTGATTTTCAGCTCCACACAACCGCCTAACTTGATGGTTCCGGCTGTTTCATTGACATCCATCCATGCCGGAACACCTTCAAGAGTCCAAGCCTTATCTTCCGCACCCAGGTTATAGACGTAGCAGTACAGCTTATAATCATCTTCAGAGGATAGTTCAGTGAATACCTTGGTCATATCCTCGCTGAACCATGTGAGCGAATTGTCATCCACGGTGAACGACCATGTAACCTGGTCAAGTGTGTTGCCGGCATAGTCCTTCACGTCGCGCACTGTGACATATAGCTGGCATCCCTGTATGGTGGAGGGTTCCTCCTTGAGCTTGATATATATGGTTCGTTCAGTAGTATAGAACTCGAAAGCCACATTCTGTATATAGGATGCCATCTTCAGCGTAGGAGCCTCCTTGGAGCTGCAAGTGAGCTGTCCACCCTGCTCCAGGATAATTGGGCCAGCCTGGCTTGTGCCCTGGTCGAGCAGTGTGCTTACGGTTTCGTTCTGTCCATAGGCGTTGACTATGGTTTTCTCGAACGGATAGTAGCATCTGAGTCCCATTGCCGAGGCATTCAGGGAGTCGGAACGCTGGTAAATGTTGTTAACGATGATGTCCGAGGTGAAGTAGTCGTGAAGGATGCGCAGCTCGTCCACGTTGCCCTTCATGCCGCCACCCATACGCAGGAACCCTCCAAGGTTTGCCAAGTTTTCCGAAGGGATGAGAGCCACGCTCTTGCCGTCCAGATAGAGATTGGCATTGGCGTTGGTGCTCTTGTGCACCATCATTGAGAACTGGTGCCAGTTGCCGTCGCGCAGGTCTTCCGCTGAAACCCTTGTCTCAATGTTGCCATTGAACAGAGACAGATGACCGTCATTGCCGGAGATGGACAGACGGGTTTTGCTGTCGTTGATATTGAAGATGTCTGCGCCCGTGGCATTGACACTCTCTGCGCGGAACCACAACTGCAGCAGGTAGTCCTCGTCGTTGTCAGTGGCACAGTTGGAGAGGTTGACGGCAGAAACCTGTTCTGGTGTCAGTTCAAGCGAGTAGTTCTCACCGTCAGCATACCAAGTGGTGCCTGGTTGCATCGACAGGTTGCGCGAGGCGACAAGGTCATAAATCACTGTGCCATGACTCTCGTTCATAGGCCAATATCCCATCAGGTGAGTGGTGTATTGGTTCTTTGCCTTTGAACGCTCAGAGACTGCCACGCTGAACGGGCGCGCATAGTCCCATGCGGTCACTTCATGTATCTCGCCCGCAAACTGGCTGCCCACGCTGATGGCTCCCCTCATGGATATCTCCCCGGGGAATGTCACCTGGTCGAAGAGATTCATGGTTATATCAGCAGACGCAGCATCGGCAGTCACAGACAAGACGTTAGTAGTGTTGTCAAGACATACAGATAGGAAGAACCATTCGTTTGGCTGCAGTACTTTCTGACTTGTTATCTTCTGTCCGTCAGTACCCACGGTGAGATGTCCCTGGGCATCGATGCCAATGTTCAGGTCTCCCTGCGCATATATGGTTCCTGCTCCTTCCTTCCAGCGCATCCACAGGTTGACCGACATGGCATTGCCATTGAAAGCCATCTTTGCCTCAGACACAGCTCCATGTCCGTTGGCAAATCGTGCGGCAATGTCGTGATTAAGCGTTGAATTGTTCAGGCGCCCGATAACGAGGATATTGTCATCGGCAGTCAGCAGTTCGCCACGTATGTCTTCGTTGAAGGACACGCTAATATCAGAATTGTTGAGCAATATTCCGTTGCTTGGCGAGGGTGAGCCTACGACAACGGGGCCGGAGATGTCCTTGATTATCTCCACCTCATCACCATAATAATATTCTTTCTGGTCGCCGAACACGCTCATCGTGACGGCCTGGAAGATATATTTCTGTTCCGGCCATTGGCGCGGATTGCTCATGTCGATGTCGTAGTGAATCTGCGCATCGGTGACGGCAAGGAGTGAGTCCTCGGCTGTTTCACAGTTGGAGAGTGTGTTCCACACTTTATCCACTGTCCATTCCTGGTCGTTGACGCCCTTATGTCGTATGCTCACTGTGCGCAGGTTGCGCAGGTTGAGGTTGTAGTCGGAGAGGGTGAACGACGCCGGTCCTGTCACCTCGGAGTTGATATACGGTGTGGAGGTGGCAAGTGCGACCCTACTGGAAGCCGGCACGAAGTGAGCTTCTATATAGGCAGTGTCGGAGTTGGCTGGATAGACGGATGGCGTAGCCTGCCAGGAGTCGAAGAGGATCAGTCCTATACGGTAATCCAGCACGTCATAGTCGGTCTGGCTGATGGTCACGGTATGCTCTACGGGAGTGCCGTAGGAGAGCACGTCCTCGATGCCCTGGTTCACCGTACCACCTCCTGCCAACACTTCCGCTCCCGAAGGATTGGTGCCGTTGTCCATACCGATGACAACAGGCACGGTGGAACGCGTTTCCGACTCGTTGGCAAACCTCACCTTGAAGACGGCAGGCTCTCCCACGGGCACATTGCTGACGATGGGTGTCTCGATATAAATCTTCGGAACAGAAACCTTTTGGGTCTGTGCCATAATTTCAGTTCCGGGACGATAGTAGTGAGTCACTTGTTGCGGCTCCCAGTTGCCTGAGGTCTGTCCGCCGCGGGTCACAAAGATGTGTCCGAAGTTGTCGGGAGCATTGAAGACATCCACGGTGAGGGCGTCATAGGGCTGCTCATCGGCCAGGGTGAAGGAGAATGACTCTGTTTCTGAATTTGACTCCGTGTCGGTATCATTATAGGTATAATTATACGACCAGTTCCAGTCGAGGTCAGCACTATTTACGTCATTACCGACACTCTTGCCGATATGTCCCTCATATGACACGTTCTCCTCGAAAGTGGAACCATGTATTGTTTCCTTGGATTTTTCATCAGTGACGGTAACAGACGAGCCTGCATCAAAACTATAGTTCTTATACAGATATTCAGAACGGTTGTCAATGGCAAGCACCTTGGCACACTCATTGTTTTCCATGATTTTCTTCCATCGCTTCACCTGCTCGTTGCACCAGGCAACACTGTCGGTGCCGCAGAATTCGTCGTCATCTGTAGAAATCGTTTTCTTGGGCCATAAGCACTCATAGCTGCCCTCTTGCCCGAACGACGGGTCATCTTTATCCACCAATGACACATACTTGCAAATCATCTCGTCTCTTTCCACAACCGTTCCCTTGGGGAGAATAAGGTTGTTGCGCGTTTCGATGAGGTTGGGTATAAGCGTATTACGCACATAGTATTGGGTATAGCTGAACTCTGTCTCAAACTCACTGCCCATGGTGTATACTTCCTTCATGCCGAGATGTGGTCGGTCGTCGTCACCAAGATGGAGTCTGACATCCCTTGCGCGACCTATTATGATATTCGTTGAACGTCCGATGAAGATGTCAGCGTCGGGACCGTCAAACTGTGGGTCGCTGGAGGTGCTTACACTCTTTGTCAAAGTAGTCGTGGTAACCCATTCGTTGGAGAAGAACCAAGTCTGGCTGGTTGAAATTGAATGTCCGGTATCCAGCTTATGTTCTTCGGTATTAATGACCATCGCACCGGGTGTACCTGTCGCCGTGGCAAGTTTTATACCGACATAGACCTCTGCGCTAAACCCATCGCCCATCATGTGGTTATGGGTGTGTACTGTACTCATTGTGTGCGATGTTCCTTTCTCCCAAGTATATGAAGAGCCTGAGCCGGGAGGGTCGCGTAGCACCATGAGCACCTGGTCAGGGCCGGCTGTCACGAAATTGCTTCCCGTGGGGATATTGCCGAACACGATGCCACGTATGTCGGGCAGGCTGAAGCGGTTGCCCTTGATGTCGTAGCTGATGGAGAGCGCGCGGGAGAAGTTCTCCTCCTCCAGCAGGCAGGGGGCACCCACCTGGAATACGTAGGTGGCACGGCCGAGAGAGTCGAGCGATATGCCCGAAGCGGGAACAAGGGCGAGTGTTCCGTCTTTCTGGTAGAAATGGTTGGCTACTGAGAACTGGTTGGAGATATTGACTCCAACGTCCTTCAGCGGTACGTCCTGATATGTCACCGGGGCACCCTCGTCGTGGTTCTCGTAACGCTCGAAACCGCGGAAGTCCAGCTTGTACTGGTCGAGCTGCAGGAAGACAGGATACTTATAGGTGTAATTCACATTGCCATTGTCATCCACGGTGTATATGGCTATATCTTCAGTGGTTCTGTCGGCATGGGTGAACTTGTATGTCTTGATACCCATGGCTCCCTCGTCGGCATCGGGGTCGCTTACCTCAAGTTGTGGCGTGGAGCGGTAGGCAAGGTTGAACTTTGCCACATAATTGAAATATTCCATTTCGCCCGTATTTTCATTTTTCAATGAGTCGGTAAGTTCGGCGCTGGCATTAGAGGCGTCGATGTGTGCGGAATACTCGCCGAAGTCAAGGTCGGGATTGGACACCACGCGCACGCTCTTCACCGTATAGTGGATGGGGGGCAGCATGGCAGAGAACTCACCCGTGAGCTTGTCGGTGGTGATGGTGATGCGCTTGGCTGCATCAGCCGTGCCATATCCCGCGACAATGCTGTTTGCGACAGCCGGATTGCCGTCCTCGAAGTGGCGGGGCTGGTTGGCAGGATCCCACTTAATGGCTGAACCTATAGTCTGCCATGTGGCGTTGATCATATAGTCAGCCTCAAGCTCAATCTCAGCCACCCCGATATTGTTGACGGATGAACCGAAGCCTAAAGGACGTGCCTGCTCAATGGCACCGCCATCCACACGGCCGGTCACCATCACGAGGGTGTTGTCCCAGAAGGTCAGCCCCTTCACCTCCCTGTCGAAGTCGTGCTTGCCCGTTTCGGGATAGCGTCCGTTCATGGTGAAGGTGTGGCCGTTGCGCTCCACCGAGACATAGTGGTTGCCGATAGGCACGTCTATGGAGAAACGTCCGTTTTTGTCGGTCTTTACAAGTTCGCCATCCAGGCTGACCACCGTACCGTCAATCTTCACATAGCAATCCTCCACGGGATAGTTTGTGCCTTCATAATATACGACTCCGGATACGGGGAAGCTGCTCTCGTCGGTGAACGACGAGCCGCTATAAACATTACTTGTGGCACTGATATATCGCGTGAGCGTACGGGGCGAGAACTCGTGGATGCCTTTCTGTGGACGTACTACATAGTTGGTGCCGTTGCCCTGGTAATGTATGCCGCGGATGATGTAGTTGCCCGTCTCGTCGGTCATGGCATATATGCTCAGCTGCGATTCCTCGGGCACGATGTTATCCACCTTGCCATTTGGCAACAGTTCGCCATGGTTCTCGTTGGGCGAGCCGTTGCTGCTCGAATAGTCGTAGGCGTCGCGCTGTCCGCTAAGACCCTCGTCGAGCGGCCAGTATGCCAGCAGCCCCTTCTCCTGTCCTGTCAGTGTATGGTCGTAGTCCTTGCGCACCTCATCTGCCGTCAGCACCCTTCCGGCGAAGAAGCGCACGTCGTCGATATGTCCCACATATCCCTTGTCAGCGTCATTGCTGGAGGAGGCTGCGAAATACATTGTGGTTTCATCGCTTCCGAAGCCCTTGTATGCAGAGCTTGTTGCCGTGGAGGTCTTCATCTGTCCTTCCCTGTCGATGGTGTGGAAGACGAAATTCCCCGCCCCCTTGTATGCCATGGTGATGTGTGTGAACATGTCGGTATGCAGGCGCAAGCTGTCCACTGCCGTCCCATTGAGCATCAGGGCAAATGTGCTGTCGGCCGACTTGTAATTGCCAAGGCTCAGTGTCACTCCATCCGCCTCGAAGATGACAGGAGTGACACATTCGTCAGTAGGACGCAGATAGAACTGCGTGGTCCATGTCTTGCCCGCCAACTTCTTATCTGCCGTGGCCTTTTCCACCTTCCATCTTATTCCGCCGTTGGTTCCGTTGGAGCGCAGCGAGTAGAACTGCGACTGGTCTGACTGGTTGCTGTAGGGGTCAAGCTCTAAGTTGACGCGCACGTCAGCCACTGCCGTACCGTTGCCGTAGTTTATGTTGCCCGAGATGGTGCCGGCGAGACTGCAAAAACCATTTGTCAGTGCCTCTGCCTCTCCATATCGCTCGTTCTTGTCGTTGAGGTTATACGACAGCACACGGTATTCATAATATACTCCATTCGCTAAGGTCTGGTCGTTGTAGCTGTAGTTGACGCCCGTGCCCGAAGTGGTGTAGATGGTTTCCCAGTCAGCCTGACTGTTGAACACTCGGCGCGACAGTTCGTAGTAAGTGGTGGTGGAGCCCAAGAGCTGTGCTTTCCAGTTCACCTTCACCGTGTTGTCATATCCACCCTTGCTGGCCTTAATCTCCGTGACACGCGAGAAACCGCTTACTGACGCGATATGCTTGTTGCTCTCGAAGTCCTTGCCCATCAGCTTGATGCCCACATAGTAATTATATGATGCGCTGGAATTGGGAATGTCCGAGTCTTCGTATTCATAATGAGTCTGTGCGAGGTTGCTCACGGTTATCTTCTTCAGTGTCTCGAACGAGCCGTTGCCCACACTGCGATATACTGTATATTGATAGTCGCCGTTGGCGAGTATGGCAGGAGCGTCCCAGCTGACCTTGATGCTGCGGTCCTGTCCCTCGGCCGTGAGATTGATATTGTAGTCAAAAGGTGTGCTCACGTCCACCGAAGCCTTCAGGTCATCCGCGCACTTGCTTTGCGAAGCCTCTCCCCAGCTGTTGGGCAGGAAATACACCTCGTAGGTATAGTCCTGGTCAACCTTTATGCTGCTGCTCTTGTCGATGAACGTGCGTTCTTCGAATTTGGATGTAGTGCCCGCTAACTGTGCCGAGCCGTCCTTCACCCTGAATATCATCCATTTGCCGTCTTTTGAGGCACCGTCTTTGTAGCACTCTGTGTCCCATGTGAGTGTCACTGCCTTCTGCCATGGTTCGAAGGAGTATCTCACGTTCTTTGCCCTATGGAAATAAACAGTCTCGAATGAATTGCAATTGTCATACAGAAATCTGTCGCCGTCGCTATATGACGCGAGTTTGAAGTAATAGCGTGGATAGAAGGTGGTGGGCATATAGTTGCTCTCCACGTCAAAGTCGCAGTTGAATTTCTCTTCGGCATCGTTGCGGTGTGCTGATACCACCATCTTTGAGAATACGCTATTGTTGTCGTTAGGCTCAATCCACTGGTCGGTCGATTGGTTCTGTTTCAGTATAAACACGTGCTGCTCCTGTTTGGCGGGTGCGGAGGTGTTGGTCCAACGGGCGCGGTTTCTGCCTATGCTGGCAGCTTCTCCGTCCGAGGGCATGGATTGCCAATAGGGATTGGTCCAAAACGTTACACTCTGCCTTTTGCTGCTGCCACGGTTTGGAACCCAGTCGGTAGCCACCTTAATCTCGTGTCGCTCATTCTTTCCTGTATATTGGATTCTGATTTGAACCCTTGCCCAATAGTTGGAGCCCGACTGTTTGAACGAGAGCGTCTGTGCTTCCACCTTGCCGTTCTTGTTGCTATGGATGCTGATCTTCTCCGGCAGATAGAAAGTGTCGTCATGGTCATCTCCTGCCATATTGGTCATCTTTCCCACGTATTCGCCATCCACATAAATTTGAATGCCGCTGCTCCAGCTGTCCAATCTGTAATCATTGTAATAGCAGAAGTTGAACAAGATGGCATCATTGTCGGGGGACAAATCCGTATGCGGTTGCCAACAGGTGTAGGAAAACGGACTATATTCCACTTCCATGTTGTCTTCGGCAGCATGGAGGGATTGTGACATTCCTGACAAAAGAATCAGAAGTAAAAGCCACTGCTTCCGTAAAAAAGGATGCTTAATCATAATAGTATATTTTTTAATAGTTTTGATAATTATCTCAATTTTGTGGCAAAGATACGAAATATATTCTAATAATCCAAATGTTTTCCTAAAAAATATGCATTTCAGTAAAATTCACCCGAAATAAGTGTGTATGCGTAGTCATAGCCCTGAAAGGGCGACATAACACAGCGGTACAGGGGACAGCGCTCGGGCTTCGTGAGTTTATTACCATTGGCATTGTAATTTCTCAATAATGACGGTTAGAATTTGATGAGAACACGGGTGCGTTTTATATTCCGCAGTGCGGTTTTTATGTTCCGCAGTGGCGAACGTACGTTCCGCAGTGGCGAACGTATGTTCCGCAGTGCGGAATATAGAATGAAGCCCCTGTGATGACGAAATCACGAGAGCTTTCGTGGATAATTACAGATAACTGTCTTCACACTTTTACATAATGTAAAGTGATAGCACCTCGTTGCCCATTCCTTTACGCGCGCGCGTGCGCATTCTGTAATTTTTCATTTTCTTCTATCACTTCTATCACTAAATATGTTAACATTCTTATTATCTGACAGTTAAATAGTGATAAAAGAGTGATAGAAGGCGTGATAGAAGTGATAGAAGAAAGGTTTTTTAACTAAAAAAGCGGGGTTTTTTCAAATTCTTTGGGGTAAAATGTGACTTGAAACAGGCCTAAATATATATATAGTCACGGATTGATACGGCTTTTTATAAAAAAAGCGGATGGAAAATGAGACGACAAACGCTCATTATATAGGCTATACATATATGCGTCACTTTCCATGCGGAACATTTATTTGCCCACGCAGAAATGCGAGAAGATGTTGTTGAGCACCTCTGTGGGGGTGATTGCGCCACCGGTAATCTCGGCAAGGGCTTCGAGACACTGGCGGAGATCCTCGCTCAGCAGGTCATTAGGGATTGACATGCGCATACCTTCGATAACCCTGTCGATACTCTCTCGGGCATGCAATAGGGAGTCGTAGTGGCGCGAGGAAGTGACGATGGCGTCATTCTCGCCAATCTCGGGGATTTCGGCCTTTTCGTATATCGACTCTGTCAGGGTGTCAATGCCGTTGCCTTCAAGTGCACTGATGGACAGGGTGGTGTAGGGGAGGGACAGATTGGGAGCCTGATGTTTGTCGGTTTTATTGATTACTACAATAAGCTGCTTGCCTTCGCATCTTTGGGTGATATCTTCCACTTCGTCATCTGTAGGAATGGAATCGATGACCCATAGGACGATGGCAGCCTTGGACAGGGCGGAATAGGAACGCTCGATGCCAATGCGCTCGATGATGTCATCGGTGGCGCGAAGTCCGGCTGTATCCACGAAACGGAATGTAATGCCATGTATGTCGATGGTGTCCTCGATGATGTCTCTTGTCGTGCCGTGGATGTCGCTTACGATAGCCTTGTCCTCGCCTACAAGCCGGTTGAGAAGCGTGCTCTTGCCAACGTTTGTCTTGCCTATGATAGCCACGGGAATACCTTGTTTAATGGCACGTCCCGTGCGGAATGAGGATGCCAGTGAGGCGATTCGCCCTTGTATGGTGGTGGCTAATTGGAGGAGTTCCGTGCGGTCGGCAAACTCCAGTTCCTCATGGTCACTGAAGTCGAGTTCGAGTTCCATGAGAGATGTCATCTTCAGAAGTTTGTCGCGGAGAGTGGAAAGTTCGTTGGAGATATTTCCGCGCAGTTGTCCGAGTGCCATGTCATGTGAAGCCTTGCCCGATGCGGCGATAAGGTCTGCCACGGCCTCCGCCTGACTCAAATCCATTCTGCCGTTTATGAAAGCACGACGGGTGTATTCTCCCGGTTCTGCCTGCCGGCATCCATTGTCGATGAGACAACGTATAATCTGAGACATGATATACCTTGAACCGTGACAATATATTTCAACGGAATTCTCGCCAGTATATGTATGTGGGGCACGAAACACGCCAACCATCACGTCGTCTATGGGCATAGACGAATCAGAGGCAAAAACACCATAATGCATAGTGTGGCTTTTTGCCTCTGAAATATCTCTGCTGAACATCCGGCCAACAATTCCGATTGCGTCAGGACCCGATACGCGTATAATACCTATGGCTCCGCCCGAAGGTGTAGCCATGGCGCAGATGTTGTCGTATGATGTCATATTCTTTCAAGTACGGTAAGAATAAGGGTGTTTATATCATTCTGATAGTCTGTTTTCATATTTTGGGCACGGCGGTTGGCCACAACCATACAGCATGTCATAGCCTTGTGTCCAAGCAGACTGCTCAAACCTGCCAATGCGCTGCTCTCCATTTCAAAATTGGTGATGCGAAGACCTTGATATTCGAATGACTCTATCTTGCTGTTGAGCTCAGGGTCAGCCAAGGGTATGCGAAGACGTCGTCCCTGCGGTCCGTAGAAACCGCCGCAGGCACAGGTGATGCCCCTGACCATATCATCTCCGGCGATGCGCCCGATGAGTTCCTGGTCTGCCACAGCCACGTAGGGTGCAGGCAGTTGCGGAAGCCAAGAGGTATGGGCGGTGAATGCCTTTTCCAATTCGGTGTCGCACACCTCATCTCGTCTGCCATAGTAATTAAGCAGTCCGTCGAAACCGATGCTTTTCACTGATGCGATGAATGTTCCGACGGGAGTGTTTGGCTGGAGTCCTCCGCAGGTTCCTATTCTGACAATCTGTAGGCTTCGGAGGTTATCCTTGATGGTGCGGGTGGTGAAGTCGATGTTGACAAGAGCATCCAGCTCGTTCATGACGATGTCGATATTGTCGCATCCGATGCCTGTGCTCAACACCGTGATTCGCTTGCCCTTGTAAGTTCCCGTAATGGAATGAAACTCACGGTTGGACATCTCACATTCGCACGTGTCGAAATGTGAAGCTACAAGTTTCACTCTTCCCGGGTCGCCAACCAGTATCACGCGGTCGGCAAGTTGTTCGGGCTTAATGTGGAGATGGAAGATGGAACCGTCTCCATTGATTACCAATTCCGATTCTGCAATGTAGTTCTTCATGATTTATACCTCCTTGTATTTTAGTTAATTACCAAGTTTCTTTAATTCAATGCTTCTGATTTTCTTCGTCAGTTCGGCTATCTCTGTATCATATCTTTCGCTCTGCTTTTCGGCAGCCAAAAGCTGTTTTCTGTACTGCTCTTGTTGTTGCGGTTTGGCATTCGGATAGGCTTCGCGTGCAAGCTCCATCGAGTTGTCAAGTTTTGCCTTTTTACTTATGATGTCATTAAGTCTTGCGTATTTCTCGGCTGCATCCGCTGACTTGAAATCAGTGAGAGTGGTATATGTGTATTTGTCGTTGATGACAAAGGTGAAGTCGTTTTTTTTCTGCACGGAATGTTTGCGCTTTGCTATTTCGGCAAGTTGCTTGAGAGCCTGTTCACGGCTTGGCTCGTCAGTCCATGTCATCGAGATACTGTGTAGCTCGGAGAGTTGTTTAAGCTGTTCCGGGGTATAGTTGTCCTGATTGTAGTTCTCGCGGACATTATTGAGAACGAAGGAGTAGATGCACACGCTTCCCTCAGGCTGGTTGCGGTCGGTGGCAAACCATCCGTAGCCATCAAACTCGTCAACGACATAGAAGTAGTCGTTGGCGGTTGAATTAAATGGCATGCCTATGTTCTCGGGCTTGAGATACTCACCGGTGGATTCGTCATATCTGGTCATGAAAATATCGTATCCACCGATACTTTCCTCACCCTTTGCCGCGAAATACAATGTTGTGCCGTCGGACAAGAGGAAAGGCCAGTTGATGTCAACGTCATTGCCTGCCATCTCAAGTCCTTCCAAAGGCATGGTGTTTGCCCATTTCCCGCCAATCAGCTCGCTTGAGTATAAGCCCCATCCATTGTCTGCGTATTTTGAGAATATGCACTTGTTCTTCAGTTGGTTGAGATATACGATGGCATTGGGTTGTTCTGTCGTTTCAAAGAAGGTGTTGTAATCCATCACGCTTCCTGATTCATCGGGAATGTTAAGAGATTTCAACAGCTTTGACTTGTTGACAACAATGCTGTCAACAAACATAACCTTCTGAGTGGCTGCCCTCATACCTTCCAGACGCAGTTCAAACTCCTTGTCAACTACTGTTTGTTTTGCTTTTGCCTTGACGTTGCTTTTCCTCTTCTGCGCGTCCATGGAGATAGGCAGAACAGCAATCAGGGCTGAAACAAGTATATACTTTCCTTTCATAGTCATTCAGTTGCTTTTTCAATTAATTTGTTTTCTGATTCAAGAGCGTTCCATATAGAGAAACGGGCTTCGGGGTTTATTGCTTCCATCTCGCCGAATATCCGCCTGATGTCTGCCCGATGTGAAACTGTCTCGTATGGGCAAAGTTTGAGTTGCTTCTCATATTTCTGAAGTTCCGCCCATCGTTTTATGTCCTTTTCCTCAATCAGGCACAACGGACGGATTATTGTCAGGAGCATCTTTCTCATTCCCAGCTTTGCCGGCATGGTGGAGAACTGTCCTTGGAAGGTGAGGTTCATCAGTGCGGTGTGGATGATATCGTCATTGTGGTGTCCAAGGGCGATCTTGTTGAAGCCAAGTTCCTGTGCCAAACAGAACATTTCCTTGCGTCGGTGCCATGAGCACAGGAAACACTTGGGTTTCTTGGTGGATATTGTGTCGTCAAAACGGGTGGTGACAACATGAAGTCTCACACCCAATTTATTGCAGAATGATTCAAGATATGAAGTGTCTGTGGCATATTCAATGTTTTCCATTCTCACGTGTATGGCTTCCACTGAGAATGACGGACGCTGGATCCTGCTGCGCTTTGCCAAGAGTTCGAGAAGGCACAGGGAATCCTTGCCGCCCGACAATCCGACGAGTATCTTGTCGCCGTCGTCGATAAGGCGGTAGTCAACAAGCGCCTTCTGAAAACGCCTTGTCAACCGATGTTCCAATGTCTGCATCTCATCCCTCATCCCTAATTCCTAATTTCTCATTTCATAAACACCAGATAGACCGCACATATTATCAGGAAGAACGCAAGGATGTGATTCCAATGCAAGTTCTGTCCCTGAAACATGATGTTGGCGATGACAGCAAAGACACCAAGGCTGATACATTCCTGAATAACCTTAAGCTGCACAAGATTGAATGGACCGCCGTTGCCCTCGAATCCCATACGGTTGGCAGGCACCTGACAGCAATACTCGAAGAAAGCTATTCCCCACGAGAATGCTATCACACCGATGATGGGCCACTTGGCCGATACGCCTGACTCCTGTAGTCTCAAATGCCCATACCAGGCAAGCGTCATGAAGACGTTGCTTAGTATGAGCAATATGATGGTATATAATCCGTTCATTTATTTCAACTTCTCTGCCATGGCTTTGGCTGCACGGCGACCGTCGCCCATGGCGAGGATGACTGTCGCTCCACCGCGGACGATGTCTCCACCGGCATATACCGACGGACGTGAGCTTTGCATGTCTTCGTTTACTGCGATTGTATTCTTGCGACCTAATTCAAGTCCCTCGATAGACTTGGGCACCAACGGGTTGGGAGATACACCTACGGCAACAATCACCTGGTCAACGTCGAGAGTCACGGTCTTGCCTTCCACCGGCACTGGGCTGCGGCGTCCGCTTGCGTCAGGTTCGCCAAGTTCCATCACCTGAAGCACTGCCTGGCATACGGCACCTTTCTCGTCGGCCTTATACTCGATAGGATTGTGGAGGCAGAGGAAGTTGATGCCCTCTTCCTTGGCGTGTTTCACCTCTTCGAGACGTGCGGGCATTTCCTGCTCGGAACGACGATAAACGAGGGTGACCTCGGCACCAAGACGCTTTGCAGTGCGGCAAGAGTCCATAGCGGTGTTACCACCACCTACCACAATCACGTGCTTGCCAAGATTGATAGGTGTGTCTGTCTCGGGATTGGCGGCATCCATGAGGTTTACACGAGTGAGATACTCGTTGGACGACATGATATTGATGGCATTCTCACCGGGGATATTCATGAAGTTGGGCAATCCGGCACCGGAACCCACGAAGATACCCTTGAAGCCCATTGCCTCAAGTTCCTCTACGGATATAGTCTTGCCGACAATGCAGTCTGTCTGGAAGTGGACTCCCATCTTCTTGAGGTTGTCAATCTCTACATCAACGATGCGGTTGGGCAGACGGAACTCGGGAATACCGTATTTCAATACACCTCCGATTTCGTGGAGAGCCTCGAATACATATACGTCAAAGCCCTGCTTGGCCATGTCGCCCGCAAAGCTCAATCCCGAAGGACCCGAACCGATGGCAGCCACCTTGATACCGTTGGCAGGTGCAATCTCGGGCAGGGACATCTGACCGCTTTCGCGCTCATAGTCGGCGGCAAAACGCTCAAGATAGCCGATGGCAACAGCCGGCTCGTTCATTTTCAGATGGATACACTTGCTCTCGCACTGCTTCTCCTGAGGACATACACGACCGCAAACTGCAGGCAGGGCTGAGGTTTGCTTGAGCACCTTGGCGGCAGCGAGAATCTCGCCACGCTCGATGTTCTTGATGAACGAAGGTATATTGATATTAACGGGGCAACCCTCCACACATGAAGGCTTGGCGCAGTCGAGACAACGCTGTGCCTCGCGCATCGCCATCTCCTTGGTGAGTCCCTTGTTCACTTCTTCAGTGCGGGTGGTGGCACGATATACTGGGTCGAGTTCGGGCATCTGAACACGCTCGATGGCTGTGCGCTCCTTGGGCTTCATCGAAGAACGAAGAGCCTTGCGCCACTCGGCATTACGGTCGGTAAGTGACTCTGTGTCAACATCTGAAGATTGCTCAGAAGAAGTGGTACTTCCACAAGCCACAGGCTCTTCATCGGCGGGAGTGTCCTTGTCTGTAACGCCTGTGAGGTGTTCCTGCATGTGCTCCATCTCAATCTGCTCCTCGCGCTTGAATGTTCCCATGCGCTTGAACATCTCATCCCAGTCAACGAGTGCACCGTCGAATTCAGGTCCGTCGATGCAGACAAACTTGGTCTTTCCGCCGATGGTGAGACGACATGCGCCACACATACCTGTTCCGTCAACCATAATTGTGTTGAGCGACACGTCGGTCGGGATATTGTATTTCTGTGTGAGCAGGCAGCTGAACTTCATCATGATGGGAGGACCGATGGCAAACACCTTATCGATATGCTCCTGATTGATGAACTTCTCGATACCTACGGTAACGACACCTTTCTCCCCGTATGAACCGTCGTCGGTCATAATAATCAGTTCGTCACTGCTGTCTCTTACCTCATCCTCAAGGATGACAAGGTCTTTTGAGCGTCCGGCTATAACCGACAGAACCCTGTTGCCTGCAGCCTTCAGTGCGCGGATGATAGGAAGCATTGGGGCAACTCCAACACCGCCTCCGGCACAGATGACAGTGCCGAATTTCTCGATGTGTGTGGGATTTCCAAGCGGACCGACAACGTCAGTTACATAGTCGCCTTCGTTCAGTGAGCATAGCTTAACGGACGAAAGTCCCACTTTCTGAACCACGAGTGTGATTGTTCCCTTGTTAACGTCGGAATCCGCAATCGTGAGCGGCATACGCTCGCCCTTGCTTCCCACGCGAACAATGACAAAGTTACCTGCCTTGCGACTCTTTGCAATCAGTGGCGCTTCAATCTCGAAAAGGTAAACCTTCTCGGAGAATTGCTTCTTCTTTTTTATAAGATTCATAATTAATTCTTAATTTTTAATTCTTAATTAATCATGTCGCATCCCATATATGGAATCAGGGCCTTGGGCACCTTGATGCCGTCGGGAGTCTGATTGTCCTCAAGAATGGCTGCAACGATACGCGGAAGGGCGAGAGCCGAACCGTTGAGAGTGTGGCAAAGCTCAATCTTCTTGTCCTCGGCATGACGATAGCGGCACTTCAGGCGGTTTGCCTGGTAAGTGTCGAAGTTGCTGACAGAAGAAACCTCAAGCCAGCGACCCTGTGCCTCGGAATATACCTCGAAGTCATAGCAGATGGCAGAGGTGAACGACTGGTCGCCACCGCAAAGCAGAAGGATGCGATAGGGGAGTTCGAGCTTCTGGAGCAAGCCCTCAACATGAGCGAGCATCTCCTTGTGAGACTCCTTGGAGTGTTCTGGCTTGTCAATACGCACAATCTCAATCTTGGAGAACTCATGCAGACGGTTAAGTCCGCGCACGTCCTTGCCATAGCTGCCTGCCTCGCGACGGAAGCACTGTGTATAGGCGCAGTTCTTGATGGGAAGGTCCTTTTCGTCGAGAATAACGTCGCGATAGATATTCGTCACGGGAACCTCTGCCGTGGGGATGAGATAAAGGTCATCCACCTCGCAGTGATACATCTGTCCCTCCTTGTCGGGCAACTGGCCTGTGCCATATCCTGAAGCCTGGTTGACTACCGTTGGAGGCATTATCTCTGTATAGCCAGAGGCGCGGGCCTCGTCGAGGAAGAAGTTGATGAGCGCCCTCTGAAGGCGCGCTCCCATACCGATATAGACAGGGAATCCGGCACCGGTAATCTTCACTCCAAGGTCGAAGTCGATGAGATTGTATTTCTTGGCCAACTCCCAGTGAGGCAGTTTGGCTTCCTTGTTTTCGGGATTCATTGTCCAGTTTCCGACAGTGTCACTGCCGTCGCATTCCTTGAGGTTGCTCTTGACAACATGGTTGTCCTCGGCTGCCTTACCCTCAGGCACCTCGTCGTAAGGGATGTTGGGAATCTGGCAGAGTAGGGTGGTGAGTTCCTTTTCAGCAGCGTCCATATCCTCCTGGAGCTGTTTGTCCTGAGCCTTCAATGCAGCCACCTGCTGCTTGGCCTGCTCAGCCTCGTCCTTCTTGCCCTGCTTCATGAGTGCACCAATCTGTGCGGCAAACTGCTTGGCCTCCTGCTTGGTCTTGTCGAGCTTCTGCTGTGCCTCGCGGCGACGCCTGTCAACAGCGAGAACATTGTCGATAGCTTCCCTTGCACCAGTGAAGTGCTTTTTTTCCAGACCGCTTACCACGCGGTCGGTTTCCTCTGTAATGAGCTTTAATGTAAGCATATTCTTATTGTTTAATTAAACGTTATTTCTTTTAAGTGGTGCAAAGTTACGAAATAATTATGATTTGGCGAAGCAAAATGACGTTTATTTGTTGAAGAATGTAAAAAAACATAGATAAAGTGTCGGAAAAGCAGACAGAAAGTCACTAAATGATGGCATTAAGTCACATAAAAGCAGAAATCCCACACCTCGTGAGAGATGTGGGACTCTGTTGTTTGTTTGGAATAAATTATCTTAATTGATAAAAATTAGGCTTCTGCAACTGGTATTACAGAAACGACGCTCTTGTTGCGGCGTCCCTTCTTGAAGTTTACTACTCCGTCAACCAATGCAAAGAGGGTATCATCCTTGCCGATACCAACATTGTTGCCTGGGTTGTGCTTTGTGCCGCGCTGGCGAACGATGATGTTACCTGCCACGCATTTCTGGCCACCCCAGATCTTGACGCCCAATCTTTGTGAAGCTGACTCACGTCCGTTCTTAGAACTACCTACACCTTTTTTATGTGCCATTTCTTAGTCCTCCTAAAATTTAAGCGATTACTTGTTTAACTTCAATCTGGGTGAACTGCTCGCGGTGTCCGTTCTTCTTGCGATAGTCCTTGCGGCGCTTCATCTTGAAGACGATAACCTTGTCACCCTTAACGAGGGGATTAACCACCTCACACACTACTTTTGCACCATCTACGGTAGGTGCGCCAACCTTGATAGCTCCCTCGTTGTCAACGAGCAGGACTTTCTCAAACTCAACAGTCTGGCCTTCCTCTGAATTCTTGATGTGGTGAACGAAGAGCTTCTGGCCCTGTTCAGCCTTAAACTGCTGACCGTTAATTTCTACAATTGCGTACATTTATTAAAAATTTAAAACGGTTTCCGCAAGGCGGAGGGCTTCGTGTCCTCGCTTGTTTGAGCCTCCACGGACTAAAATCGGCTGCAAAGGTACTAATAAATTAGGAATTAGGGGTTAGAAATTAGAAATAAATTTTTCTATTTATGATTATTTAACTGTATTTGGTCAAATACTAACTATTCAGCCTTACTCAGTACTGTTTGTTTAAGCCCTGAAAGGGCGACATACATTAGCACAGGGTGTCAACCCTGTGTATAACGAAATTATTCTCTCTCTCCCCTTCCTAACGCGCCTCAGGCGCGTTAGGAAGGGGAGAGGGGGGGATGCCTTCGTAGATAGGGCTTACGCCCTATCCTATGTTATGTCGCCCCTTCGGGGCTATAAATATATAATTTTCATTGGTTTCTTCGTATTATAATACGAATAAAGCGACTGTCTTCACAGACAATCGCTCTATATCTTCAATAGGTACTAGTCTTTTCATTAGCGGTAAATAAGATTGTTTTCAGGATAACGGGTGCAAAGGTACGCACATTTTTTCACTTAACCAAACTTTTTATTGACTTTTTTTATGAAATATGTCAAAATAGGGCAAATTTAACATTTAATCCTGCCAAATTGTATATTTATAGAATAAAAAACAAGGCAGATTCCCGAAAGAATCTGCCATTGCCATAATATGTGTATGTGATAAATAATATACGTTATACAATACCCTGGGCCATCATGGCCTTTGCCACCTTCATGAATCCGGCTACGTTGGCACCCTTGACATAGTTGATATATCCGTCGGGCTGTGTACCATACTTCACGCAGTTCTCGTGGATGTCCTTCATGATGAGCTTCAGACGGTTGTCAACCTCTTCGGCTGTCCAGCTCAGACGCTCTGAGTTCTGGCTCATCTCAAGACCTGACACTGCCACACCGCCGGCATTTGATGCCTTACCGGGAGCGTAGAGAATCTTGGCGTCCTGGAATGCCTTGACTGCCTCGGGAGTAGAAGGCATGTTGGCACCCTCGGCTACAGCGAATACACCGTTGTCAACAAGCATCTGAGCCTGTTCGCCGTTGATTTCGTTCTGGGTTGCGCAAGGCAGTGCGATGTCAGCCTTCTCGCCCCAAGGACGCTCGCCAGCGTGATATACTGCGTTAGGATATTCCTCGGCATACTCCTTGATACGTCCGCGCTCAACGTTCTTCAGCTCCATTACATAGTCGAGCTTTGCACGGTCGATTCCGTCGGGGTCGTAGATGTAACCGTCGGAGTCGGAGAGTGTGAGAACCTTTGCTCCAAGCTGGATGCACTTCTCGGTGGCATACTGGGCAACGTTACCAGAACCTGAGATAAGCACCTTCTTGCCCTCAAGGCTGATGCCACGTGTCTCGAGCATGGAGAGGAGGAAATATACTGTACCGTAACCTGTTGCCTCAGGACGGATGAGTGAACCACCGAACTCGCGGCCCTTGCCTGTCAACACGCCGCTCCACTCGTGGGTGAGCTTCTTGTACATACCGAACATATAGCCAACCTCACGTCCACCAACACCGATGTCTCCTGCGGGAACATCCTCGTCAGGACCGATGTGGCGATAAAGCTCAGTCATGAAAGCCTGGCAGAAGCGCATAACTTCGCCTTCGCTCTTGCCACGGGGAGAGAAGTCAGATCCACCCTTTGCACCACCCATAGGCAATGTGGTAAGAGAATTCTTGAATGTCTGCTCGAATGCGAGGAACTTGAGGATTCCGAGGTTAACAGACTTGTGGAAGCGGATACCACCCTTGTACGGGCCGATAACGTTGTTGTGCTGGATGCGATAACCCATATTGGTCTGCACCTTGCCCTGGTCGTCAACCCATGTTACCCTGAACTCAATCACTCGGTCTGGAATGCACAGACGCTCTACCAGGTTTGATTTCTCAAACTCGGGGTGCTTGTTGTACTCCTCCTCAATAGTAGGAAGAACTTGACTTACTGCCTGGATATACTCAGGCTCATTCGGGAATCTTCTTTTGAGATCCTCAACAATTTGTGCTGCAATCATAATTTCTCTTTTTAGTTGTTTATAATTATGTTTTTTATCTTTTTTCTTGCTATTTATTGTTTGCGGCTGCAAAGTTACATAAAAAATCGGAATTAGCAAACAATTTATCTAAAAAAATCACGAAAAACTTACTTTTTGTCATTTAAATCAATAAATTGGGCGGTGTTTTGAATATTTATACGTTATTTATTGCAATATGTATGCTGTCTGTTGTCACTTTTTCTTCTGACAGGAGATAATCGAGTGCGTTTGCGAGCACATTGGTCTCGATGGAGTGGTCGAAGTTGCGCAGTTCGCGGAATGTCCTCGGTGTTCCGTCGGCAAGGTATTCAAGTAGTCGGCGCACGGCATACTCCATTTCGTCCTCATGGTCTTTTCGTCCTTCGCATACGTCGCACATGCCACATTCCCTGTTGCTTTTCTCGCCGAAATAGTTCTGCAGTTGTATGCTTCTACATTCGGAGTCGCAGGTGAGGTATGAAATCATGGCTTCAGTGCGTTCATTCACTTTCTTTATCCTTTCCTCATATATATAATAAGGTATAGAGACGTGCTCTGTCATTTCCCTCGATTGGGTGTATCTTATCAGCGGTTCGTTTCTCGGGGGGATATAGCTGATGATATGTTTTCTTCCTAAGAGTTTGAGGGTTTCATGCACCTCTTCTTCCGTGGTGCCCATGAGGTGAGCCAAGTATTCCTCGTCAACCATTACGTAATCCACGAATAGTCCGTTGTAGTTGCGTAATATTGTCTCAATCAGGAAGTCCTCAACTGTGCTGTTGTTGCGCAACCTGTAGAGTTCATCCCTTTTCAGGATGAACATCACTCTCGAATTTCGGTCTTCACTATTGTCATATTCAATATATCCGGCTTGTTCGAGCAGTCGTAGTGCTGCCTCTAACGTAGCGGGATAATGATTGAAGTTGCGGCAGAATTTCTGTATGTTGAATTTGAAAGCCATGCCATATCCCGAGCCAACGGCTATCTGGAAGAAACTGGCGATATGTTCATACACCTTCCTGATATAGTCCTTTTTGGGGAATTCGGCTGCTGCTCTTTTGCGCAGGCTTCTGATGTCAGAGCGGTTGGTGAGCATTACTGCATAGGATGTATTTCCGTCTCGTCCCGCTCTTCCCGCCTCCTGATAATAGGATTCTATGCAGTCGGGAGCCTCCATGTGTATGACTATGCGCACGTCAGGCTTGTCGATTCCCATTCCGAATGCATTGGTGGCCACCATAATCCTGATTTTGTCATCTTGCCAGTCGCGTTGTCTCTCGTCTTTAGTAATGTTGGCAAGTCCGGCGTGATAGAATGTGGCTTCTATGCCGTTGTCGCACAGATACTCTGCAATTTCCTTCGTTTCCTGTCTGTTGCGGGTATAGACGATGCCGCATCCTTTCACCTTATTTAATATATGCAGCATCTCCAACCGTCTGTTTTCGGTGTTTCTTACGATGTATGCAAGATTGCTGCGCAAGAAACTCATCTTGAAGACGTTCTTCTCGCTGAATTTCAGTTTGTCCTGTATGTCCTCCACGACTGCGGGTGTTGCCGTGGCTGTAAGCGCGAGCACTGGTTTCCCGGGCAGAAGGTCCCTCAGATCGGCAATTTTCAAGTATGATGGACGGAAGTCATATCCCCATTGGGTGATACAGTGAGCCTCGTCAACAGTGATGAAGCTGACGTTGACATGCCTGAGTTTGGTCAGGAATAATCTCGATGACAGTCTCTCCGGCGACACGTACAGAATCTTTATTGCACCGAAGATACAGTTCTCGAGTGTGGTGATGATTTGTTCCCTGGTCATTCCTGAATGGATGGAAGCAGCCTTTATGTGTCTTCGCCTGAGGTTCTCCACCTGGTCCTTCATAAGTGCGATGAGTGGTGTGATGACAAGGCATGTTCCGTCCATGGCGAGGGCAGGCACCTGGAATGTGATCGACTTGCCTCCGCCTGTAGGCATAAGTCCGAGCGTGTCGCGCCCGTTGCCTATGCTTTGTATGATGTCTAACTGAATACTGCGGAAATCCTGGTAGCCCCAATATTTCCGCAGTATCTCCTTGTAATTTTCAATCTTCAATCTTCAATTTTCAATCTTCAATTATCCAAGTTTGGCTTAATGTCCTCAATCTGCAGTTGGACTTCACCGTGCTTATAGGCATTCTCGATGATATTATATACAATGTCGAAACTGCGCTTGCTCTTGATGAAACGTGCTGAGGCACTTTGTCCGAATGCTATTCCGTTGACCACGTTGCTCGACATGCTATCGACGAGTTCAAGTTTGATATGCTCCTGATTCCTTCCCACCACCTTGCTTGTACCGTAATCATACACATTGCGTGTGCAGAAAAGCGGACGGGGATTACAAGGACCGTGAGGTGCAAACTTCTTCAAGTCGCCCAACAGCTTTTTCGTTATGTCCTTGAAGTCAATCACTGCCTCCACGTCAAGTATCGCCTGAGTTTGCTCTGGCAGGATGTGCTCATCAACATAGGCCTGAAAACGCTTCTTGAATGCCGGTATGTTTTCCACCTTCATCGACAGTCCGGCAGCATACGTATGCCCTCCGAAATTGTCCAAAAGGTCACGGCAGCTCTTTATGGCATCATAGATGTCGAAACCAGCCACTGAGCGTGCTGAGCCTGTAGCCATGCCGTCGTTGATGGTCATCACGATGGTGGGGCGGAAGTATATTTCCGTGATGCGTGAGGCAACGATGCCGATGACACCCTTTTTCCATCCTGAGTCATACAGGACAATTGACGACTGATGCCTTTGGTTCTCAAGTTTCTCAACTATCTGGTTGGCTTCTTCGGTCATCTGCTTGTCGATGTCCTTGCGTTGCTCGTTATATCCATTGATTAGTTTCGCCTGATAAAGTGCTTTTTTGAAGTCCTTTTCAACGAGCAGGTCAACAGCCTCCTTGCCGTTTTGCATTCTTCCAGAGGCATTGATGCGCGGACCGATCTTGAATACGATGTCGCTCATTGTCAGTTCACGTCCCGTGAGACCGCAGGTCTCTATGATGGCCTTCAGTCCGATGGACGGATTCTGGTTGAGCTGCTTCAGGCCGTGGAATGCCAACGTGCGGTTTTCTCCCGTCACAGGCACGATGTCCGAAGCGATGCTTACGGCGCAGAAATCAAGCAGCGGGATAAGGCGCGAGAACGGTATGCCATTGTTTTTGGCAAAAGCCTGCATAAACTTGAATCCCACCCCGCATCCTGAGAGATGATGGAAGGGATAAGTAGTGTCAGCCCTCTTGGGATTAAGGATTGCCACGGCAGGCGGCATCTCGTCATCTGGCACGTGATGGTCGCAGATGATGAAGTCGATGCCAAGTGCCTTGGCGTATGCAATCTCCTCAATAGCCTTGATGCCGCAGTCGAGCACGATGATGAGCTTGATGCCTCGCTCTTTGGCCTGTTCGATGGCTTTTCGGCTCACGCCATATCCCTCTTCATAGCGGTCGGGGATATAGTAGTCGATATTGGAATAGAACTGCAGAAGGAACTTATAGACGAGTGCCACTGCCGTGCATCCATCTACGTCATAATCGCCATATACGAGGATAGGCTCCTTTCGCCCCATGGCATCATTGAGCCTATCGACAGCCACATCCATGTCGTTCATGAGAAATGGGTCGATAAGCTCACTGAGCATTGGACGGAAGAATCGCTTGGCTGCCGATTCTGTCTTTATTCCTCTTTGTATGAGGAGGTCAGCCAGAATCGGACTCATGCCTATTTTCTCAGCCAATTCCTTGGCTGCGCGTATCCTGTCCTCTGTCGGCGGTGTATAGTTCCACTCAAAGTCCATTTATATTCCAAGTTTCTTGCGGATTTCTGCCGGAATGGCGTTCTTGTTTACCATATAGTCCATGGTGTTGGCGGCAATGAACGACTTGGTCATATACCATATACCCTTGTAGTCGCCTGTCTCACCCCATGAGTTCTTCACCATGTAATACTCCTTGCCATACTGGTCCTTGGCGATGCCGTAGATGAGCATTCCGTGGTCGTCGGTCAGTTCCCAGTTGTCGTAGCGCTGCTGGCGCATCTCCTGAGTGGGGATGATTTCGGGAGCCTTGCATCCGAGTGAGTCGAAGAGCTCGGTCTTCTTTGCCTTCTCAAGACGCATCCACTTGGCGGCATCGCTTCCCTTCATGCTCTGCATCTGCTTGACGTCGTAGTTATATGCCACACCCTTGCGTGTGAAACCTTCCTCGCTCACGTCACCGCCCCATGCGATAGTGTAACCCTGTTCAAGGGCGTTGTCGATAATCTGCATCATCTCGTCCATAGGCACATTGTAAGACAGAGGGTTGCGCCAGTTGTCCTGAACCTCCACTGCAAAGCGAGTGTAGAACGGATGGTGGGTATATGATGTGATTGTCACGTAATCATCCCAGTTGAGTCCGAGGCTTGCAGCGAATGACTTCGGGGTGTATTCCTTGCCTTCGTAGGTGAACTTCTCAGGACACTTGCCAAGGTATGCGTCGAGGATGCCCTGGAGTCCCACCTTCCACTGCGGAGTCAGTTTCTTTGCATCGCTCTTTGCCACTGCGGCAACGTAAGGTTCCATCACTCCGAAAAACTCGTTGAAGTTGTTGAGTGAATCACCGTAGAGAGAGCCGGGGAAGGGCATTGCCTCTTCAGGGCAGATACCATAGTTCTGGATGCAGAACAATGGGTCGTAGCATGAGCCGCCCTGGGCAAACTGGCAGTCACCGTGCAGACGAACAACCTGGATAGCCCTGTCCATATATGTCTTGTTGCATACAAACATCTCGCAGAGATTGTATTCCTTGCCTGACTTCTTCAGTATCTCACTCTCGAAGTAGGAGAGGGTGGAGTAGTTCCAGCACGTGCCGCTACGGCTCTGGTCCTTGATGCTCGAAATTTTGTTTTCCAATACGGTTGTGAACACCGGCTTGTTCTTGTTGACAACCTCCTTTTTCTTGGCTGCCATTGCTCCGCCGCTGATGAGAACGGCGAGCGAGAGGATAATTAATTTCTTCATTTCTATATTTTTTTATTTAAGTTTCGCATGTACTCAACTTTTGGAGTTAAAAGGAGATATAGGAAGTTATCGCTCCCTGTGGTCGCTCAGGAAGATAAAGGACAATAGTAAATTCTATGCTTAAAACATACGTCATCTATCTCCTTTATCTTCATTTATCTCCTTTTTACTACTTCCGTAAGTTTAATTAATACTCCTTGTTTTCTGCCATATACTTTTCCACCTCGTCGGGATGATATGGGATGCGGTTCTTGCCGAGGAAGCGGCAGCCGTCGTTAGTGATAAGTATGTCGTCCTCGATACGTATACCTCCGAAGTCCTTGTATGTCTCGAGCAAGTCAAAGTTGATGAACTCCTTGCAGTGTCCGCTTGCCTTCCAGTCGTCGATAAGAGCCGGAATGAAGTAGATACCCGGTTCGTCAGTCATGACGAAATTTTCCTGCAGGCGGCGACCCATACGCAGGCAGTTGGTGCCAAACTGGTCGGATGGTTGCACTTCGTCGTCGAAGCCCACGTATTTCTGGTCAAGAGCTTCCATGTCATGAACGTCAAGCCCCATCATGTGTCCGAGTCCGTGAGGGAGGAACATGGCATGGGCACCGGCCAGAACCGCTTCCTCTGTGTCGCCCTTCATAAGTCCGAGTTCTTTCAGCTTGTCAGTCATCAGGCGGCATACGTTCATGTGCACGTCATACCATTTCACTCCTGGCTTTGCCACGTCGAGCGCATAGTCATGACAGGCCTCTACGATGGAGTAAATCTCGCGCTGTCTCTGGTCGAACTTACCGTTGACAGGCATTGTGCGGGTGTTGTCAGAGCAATAGTCGTCAAGCTCGCAACCTGCATCACAGATGGTCAGTCGTCCGGATTCAAGCAGTGCCATCGACGGATTGCCGTGCATTATCTCGCCGTGCTGGCTGAATATTGTGGCAAAGCTCACCTTCGACGAGTATGAGTTGGCCATACCGTCCACCTGTCCGCCAATGAATTTCTCGGTAACTCCCGGACGAATCAGGCGCATGGCCTTGGTGTGCATCTTATATCCCACGTCGCAGGCTCTTTCGATAGCCTCAATCTCCTGCGGCTCCTTGGTGGATCGCATCTTAACAACCGCCTTGATGAGTTCGAGCGAAGCCGACTCTTTCTGTTGGTTGGGATGTATGCCAAGAAGGTCCATTATCTGAATCATGTTGTCATGACGGTAAGGCGGCAGGAAGTGAATCTTGCGCTTGTTTTTAAGAGCCTCCTGCACGATTGATGACAAGCCCTTCATGGGGAGCGTGTTCTCCACACCCACCTGGGCGGCAAGGTCGCTGACCGAATCGACGGAGCCATACCATACGATGTCAACCACGTCGATGTCGTCGCCCACGAGAGTCTCGCGGTCGTTGTCGATATCAATCACTCCCACCAATCCCTCGCGGTGCTGACCGAAATAATAGATGAATGTCGAATCCTGCCTGTGGGGATAATATGCATTGGCAGGATAGTTCATCGGCGACTCGTTGTTTCCGAACAAGATTACGATACCGTCATTAATGAGTTTTTTCAGCTCATTTCGGCGTCTGATATAAGTGCTTTTGTCAAACATAAGCTATAAATTTTATTATTAATTCAAAAAATCTTTGCAAAGATACGCATTTTTTTCGGAAAAACTTATAACTTTGCACGAAATTTACAACTTTAATGTCATAATTAGCAATTTATAACATAAGATAAAGATGATATTTAGAAAGACTGGGCTTGTGCTCGAAGGTGGAGGAATGCGTGGAGTGTTCACAAGCGGAGTGCTTGACGCCTTTATGAAATATGATGTTAATTTCAGTTATATAGTCGCCGTCTCTGCCGGTGCCTGTAACGGGTTGTCGTATGTGAGCCGTCAGCCACGTAGGGCACGCCTGTCCAACATCGACATGCTGGTGAAATATGACTACATCGGGTTGCGCCATCTTGTCACCCAAGGCTGTATCTTCGACCCTGAGCTTCTCTATGACCGTTTTCCCAATGAGTTGGTGCCGTATGATTATGACACATATTTCTCTTCGCCCTCCACGTTTGAGATGGTTGTCACCAACTGCAACACTGGCAGGGCGGAATACCTGACCGAGAAGTCGGGCAACCGCCAGCGTCTTCTGGATATTTGTCGTGCCAGCAGCAGTCTGCCGTATGTCAGCAAGGTGATTGATGTTGACGGTCAGCCATACCTTGACGGCGGCATTGTTGACAGCATTCCCGTGCAGCGTGCCATAGACACGGGGCATGAGCGTAACGTATTGGTGCTCACACGTAACCGTGGCTATCGCAACACGTCGCGCGACCGTAAGATACCCAAGTTCATATACAAAAAATATCCCCGTTTGCGGGTTACATTGAGCAGGCGCATAGCCGAATACAACCGCCAACTTCAGATGGTGGAAGATATGGAAGACCGTGGAGAAGTGGATGTAATCCGTCCCTTGCGCCCGATGGACGTGGACAGGATGGAAAAGGACGAGAAAAAGCTGGAGGCTCTGTATGAGGAAGGCTTCCAATTAGGTGAGGAGTTTTGTAAATTGAAAGTTGTAAATTGAAAGTTGAAGATTATTAGGCACGGATGGACACGGCTTTTTATTAAAAGACACGGTTTTGGCTGCGCAATGGATGTGGGCTTATTTTGCTCAATGCTATACTAAAGTATAGTCACGGCTCATTCTCGCTGAGACAAATTAAGCCGTGAACTTGCGCAAGCAAGCCGTTATCACGAAGTGCCGTGGTATATAACTATGCGGAGCCAAAGCCGTGTCTTTTTTAAAGCCGTGTCTTTCCGTGCCAACAAATAAAGTGTTGAAAGTTGAATATAATTCTTTAATCTTCCAAAAGGTCTGGCCTAAGCAATTTCGTGCGCTCCATAGCCTGGTCCATTTCCCACTGCTTTATCTTGGCCTCGTTGCCACTGAGCAAGATTTCGGGCACCTTCCATCCCTTGTAGTCAGCAGGACGGGTGTAGATGGGGGCGGAGAGGAGATCATCCTGAAAACAATCCGACAATGCACTCTGCTCGTCGCCAATCACTCCCGGTACAACTCTCACGATAGCATCTGCCATCACTGCAGCCGCCAGTTCGCCTCCGGTGAGCACATAGTCGCCGATGCTTATCTCGCGTGTGATAAGGTGCTCGCGAATCCTGTGGTCGATACCCTTATAGTGTCCGCATAATATAATAAGGTTGCCTTTGAGCGAAAGGTCGTTCGCCACGTGCTGTGTGAATTGCTCGCCGTCGGGCGAAGTATATATCACCTCGTCGTAATCCCTTTCGGCCTTGAGTGCCGATATGCAGCGGTCGATAGGTTCGCACTGCATCACCATACCAGCAAAACCGCCGTAGGGATAATCGTCCACACGGCGCCACTTGTCGAGAGTGTAGTCGCGCAGGTTATGAAGATGTATCTCCGCAAGACCCTTTTTTTGGGCTCTTGCGAGTATTGACTCATTGACAAAGCCCTCAATCATTTCGGGCAAAACTGATATAATATCTATTCTCATGGCTGCAAAATTACTGCTTTTTATTCTAAAAACCGCATTTTTGGTCAAAATATTGATGTTTTTTCAGAAAAAGTTTTGTAGATAGGCATATTTTTATTATTTTTGTGGCCGAGAAACAGGGGAATAAGCTGACAAAACACTTATAACAACAATAAGATATGAACACATCGACAATTAATTTACAAGCAGAAAAAATGGCATTGATTGACTTAATCAACAGTGTCAATAGTGTATCTCTTATAGAATCTTTGAAGCGGTCATTTGAACGCACCATTGCAACAGCATGTGATAAGGATTCAGAGGAATACATTAGCAAGGATGAAATCCTTGATGGAATACGCATCTCGCTAATGGAGGTTAAAAAGTCACGAGAAAAAGGAATAAAATTAATGGACGCAAGACAGCTGTTAAATGAACTATGAGATTATAGCTTCCAGGCTATTTGCAAAAGAACTCAAAAGACTTGGAAAGAAATATAAATCATTGAAGAATGATTATGGATTGTTGTTGGACAGATTAGAGAGGAACCCTTATGAGGGTATAGACCTTGGACATGGACTACGCAAAGTCAGAATGGCAATATCCGCAAAGAATAAAGGAAAAAGTCATGGAGCGCGTGTCATTACATTCAACGTTTTGATTGATGAAAACAGTGGAACTATCCACTTGCTTTACATCTATGATAAAGAAGAACGTTCAATTATATCAAAAGAAGAAATAACTGAAATATTAAAAGAACTTGGACTTTAAAAATATGGCATGGTACAGTAAATACCTCTCGATATACGAAAAGCCATTCAGCGAGGTGCCCGACGAAGTAATCACTTCCACCCGCGAGCGACTGGCAGCGATGCAGAGCGATGAGCCTCTCGTGTCGATAGTCGTTATTGCGTATAACGAGGGAAAGCGACTTGCCTCTTGTCTATGGTCGCTTAGTGACCTAAGTACAACTTATCCCTTAGAGATTCTTGGAGTGAATAATAACTCAAAGGACGATACCGAGGAAGTGTATAAGGCTTTAGGAGTTAGATATTTCAATGAAACTCGCCAAAGCCCTGGTTATGCCCGCCAGTGTGGATTGGACAACTCCCGTGGGAAATATCATTTCTTCATTGATGCCGACACATTCTATCCTCCACAATATGTTGACACGATGATGCAGACACTGCAACGTTCAGGTGTGTCATGTGTGGGAGGATTCTGGAGTTATTATCCAGATGACAACCATGCTGCCTTTGGTCTTTGGCTCTTTGAGCTAATCCGCGACACATTTTTATATATTCAGCACTTCAAGCGTCCTGAACTTTGCGTGCGCGGAATGACTTTTGCTTTCAATGCCGACTATGCCCGCAAGGAGCGCATACGCACCGACATCCGCCGTGGCGAAGACGGTTCGCTTGCCCTCTCGCTCAAGAAATACGGCCGCATAGCTTTTGTACACAACCGCAAAGCACGTCCAGTCACTGGCTATGGAACCCTCGGCAACGGTTCGCTCTTTGGCAGTCTCATCTATCGTGCGAGAGTGCAACTGAAAGGCATCACTCGCATATTCTTCAAGAAGGAGAAATACGAAGATTCGGAAGATAATCTTATAAAACAATAATAAAGCAATGATACATATCGCCTGTTGTTCAAACGAAAAGTTGGCCCCAATGTTTGGAGTGGTCATTACATCTGTCGGTGTTAACGTGAAATCCGATGATGTGATGATGTATTTGTTGCATAATGGCTTGAAGGAGAGGACAATCAAAAGACTGCATAATATTGCAGAGAAATTTCATGTGGGATTAAAACTATTAGAGATAGATTTGAATATATTAAAGGATTGCCCTGTTAATAATAAAATGCATTATTCCGATGTCATGATGTATGCAAGGTTATTGTTGCCTTCGATGTTAACAGATTTGGACAAGGTGATATATCTGGATTGTGACCTTGTGGTCAACAATGACTTGAAAGAGTTGTTGGACACTGATATTAATGACGCAGCAGTGGCAATGTCACCGGATTATTATTATAATAATGAAGAAACCTTAGGGCGACTTGGTGTTCAGGGAAGCTATTATCTCAACTCAGGTGTGATTGTTATGAATTTGGATTATTGGAGGAAACATGACATACAGAATAAAGTGTTGACGTATATCGTAGATAATAAGGATAGGATAATCTACCCGGATCAAGATGCATTGAATGTTATCCTTAAGGATGAGCGAATAGAGTTGCCTATTAAATACAATGTCACACCATACCATTTATATAAAAACCTTGAATATTTTCCAGAGAATAGACATCCGGAGATAATGGAAGCAAGAGAATCTCCAGTGATTTTTCATTATATGGGTCCTACAAAACCTTGGTCATTGGGAAGTTATCTTCCAGGAAAAGTGCTTTTCCAGAAATATCAGAAACTATCTGGTTGGCGATATGTGGTAATTCAAAAGTCTCTTGGTAAAAGAATCTTATATACTATATTTCCTGTTTTGAAGAAAAAAGCTTGGGAAAACAAGACGTATATAGATGGTTGGGAAAGTTATTTCAAATAAAATAAAGATAGTGAGATGAATCCAGAAATATCCATAATAATTCCAGTTTATAATGTTGAAAAATACATTGAGGATTGTTTGTTATCAGTGATCAATCAGACAATTGACCATTCTATTATTGAATGCGTCATAGTGAATGACTGCACTCCCGACAATTCAATGGAAATTATTGTCCGTATAATAAAAAAATATCAATCAGATAAAGGAAAGATGACTGTCAAAGTCATTAACCACGAAAAGAATATTGGAATTTCCACATCAAGAAATGATGGCATTGACGCTGCAAAAGGCGACTATGTGTTCTTTATTGATTCTGACGATTACCTTTATCCCGACTGCCTTAAATCACTGTATGATACTCATCTGATGCATCCAGATGCTGAGTTGATTATTGGCAATGCTTACAATGAGATGTTAACCTCCAAACAGTTTGACATCAATAATATTAAAGTAATAAATAATCTCAATTATCTCTTTGAGGGAAGTTTGGCACATTACACTATTTGGAATATGTTGATAAAACGTAATGTCCTGAACAAACACAATATAAAATTCAAAACAGATGTGAGCGTGTCAGAAGACGACCTTTTTAACTTTCATCTATACTCATTGCTAAACAAAGTTGTCATAATACCTCAAATTACCTATTTTTATAGAAAAAACAATAAAGGTCAAACGCTGAACAGCAAATTTGGAAATGCACAGAATACTTTAGCTGGATATATTTCAATACTAAATATTTATGAAAATGAACTGCAGGGCAATTGTTATGTAGGAAAGAGTTTCTTTGCATTCAATCTTGCGACAAGAGCAATTGATTTTATTCATAATGTTAGAAATGTTATTCCTGACGTTGAATCGGAAGAAAGGCAATTGAGACATATCGTACTCACAATATTGAAAAAACATATAAGGAATTTTCGTCCCATACTTTTCCTTATGACCTTGCTTGCCACAAAACCATTTGATGGAATCATAAGAATCAGGTTTTATCGCAGATACTTCGATAGGATTACCTTGTTGTTTTGGAGACCTTCGATTATAATGGACAAATTATTATCACATATAAAATAGACTAAATCAATGAAAATACTGTTTCTCGTATATCACGGCTTCTCAGCTGAGAGCGGCATAAGCAAGAAGATTCACTATCAGGTGAAGGGATTGCGGCAGAATGGACATGAAGTCCATCTCTGTTATTATGATTTTGACTCTCGCGGACATCGTTGCCGATATGTTGACGGCAGGATTATTGCCGACTATGGTATGGGAGAAATGGCAGCCTTGCGCTCAAGGATTGATCTCGGATGTATATCACGTTATTGCATTGAGAATGGCATTGAAATGGTATATGCACGCAGTTTTATGAATGCAAGTCCTGTGCTTATAAGGCTTTTCGCAAGACTTAAAAAGGCTGGAATAAAATGCGTGACAGAGATACCTACATATCCATACGATTCGGAGTTCAAGGGCTATCCGCTGAAATATATAATTCCGCTTTATATCGACAAGGCTTTCAGAAAGGCTCTTGCTGCAAAGATGGAGGCTATAGTTACGTTCTCTAACGAGAAAACCATCTTTGGCAAGAGAACAATACGCATTAGCAATGGCATCGAGCTTGATAGTATTCCTCTGCATAATCCTCAGAAACAGAAAGACATTCACCTTATTGCCGTGGCTGAAATTCACTATTGGCATGGCTTCGACCGGCTTGTGGCAGGAATGGGAGAATACTATAAGCAGAACCCTGACGGACGTAAGGTGTTTTTCCATGTAGTCGGTTGGGAGGATGACAGGGGAACCACGAGCAATGGTTATCTCACCATAGAACAAACGGCAAGGAAATATGACATTGACAACTTCGTCATCAACCACGGGAAACTCTTTGGCGAACAGCTTGACGATGTTTTCAACCAATGCACATTTGCCATTGGAAGCCTTGGGCGACACAGAAGCGGCATAACTGACATCAAGACATTGAAAAACCGTGAATACGCCGCAAGAGGAATATCATTCATATATTCCGAGAACGACAGCGACTTCGAGGACAAACCTTACATCATAAAGGCACCTGCCGACGAGTCGCCGATAAACATACAAGAGATAATTGACTTTATCGATACCCATAACTTCAAACCATCGGAAATTAGAAATACGGTGGAACATCTGTCGTGGAAACACCAAATGGAAGAAGTCGTCAAAAAACTATAAAATAATTAGATATGAAACCTTTACTTTCAATAATTATTCCGCTCTACAATTGCGAGAAATACATCAATCAATGTCTTGACAGCATATTACTCCAAGATTTTGATAAAGCATGCTATGAGGTCATCATAGTTGATGACGGAAGCACTGACAACAGCTTTACTATAGCCAAAGCCTACTCAGACCGTAATGATAATATCAGGGTCGTAAAACAAGAAAACCAAGGAGTGGCATGCACTCGAAACAATGCTATAGGAATTGCGTCTGGCAAATATATAGCATTTGTGGATGCTGACGATATGATTGTGGAAGGCAGCTTACGGACACTGGTTGATATTGCAGTCAATAACAATGCTGAGATAGTGAAGGCCACACATCTTGAAGTGCCACAAGATGCTGTATATGAAGAATATAATAGCAGGACTGATAGTAAACCTTCAATAGAAGTGATGACTGGCGAGGAAGCTATAGTAAAGGTGACGAAACTAAAAGAGGGCTATTGTTGGGGGTATCTCATATCCCGACAACTGATAACAGACAACAGGTTGACCTTTCCTCCAAAGGTGGCTTTTATGGAAGATTGGGCATTTATCACGCAGGCAATACTCAAAAGCAAGGTGTTTGTCAATACCGATATCCTTTTTTATCTCTATCGACATAACACGTCATCGTGTGTCGCCAACATGTCAACCGGAAAATTGCTGCAGGCTTGTCGCTCGATAGAAATTATCGCGAATGCAGCTATACATACAGACGGAGAGGCGAAGAGGAAATTATCGGAGAATGTTTGTGTAAACATCAACATCATTCTATGGTACACTATTCACTATCGAAGTATATATCGTGACAGAAAAGAAATAACAAGAGCACTCGTGCAACTGCTGAAACTTGTTAAACCGCAATATATACCCAATAGCCTTAAACCCTTCAGGTTATCTCCATGCGTGTATATTGTCTTACGTCATCTTATGGCTTCAAGAAAGTACTGATGTCCCTTATCACCCCAGGATACTTGCTTGAGAACTTACGGGCAAAGAGATACTCTGACTTCAGAAGTTCCTCTGCGTCACCGTCCTGCCATGTATATGGCTCTCCTCTACGCTTCTGTTCGGCAGAGGCGCGGTTGAAGTCGATGAAGCGCATGCAGCTGTGGATGCCGTCTTCAAGGTCGTAGATACGCTCGCGTATTTCGGGATTAGAGATGAGTATAGAGTGCTTGTACATCTCGTCACCGCAGGTGGTATGGGCAAAGCGACGGTTGATGAAGTCTTCTTGGTCGAGCAGATACTTTACGGCATCGCCTGTGAGCGACACCCAGTTATGACCTGTGCGGAATTTCAATTCGTTGCCTCTGTCTATATGTAGTATGTCTTGTATTTTCAATGCCGTATGGCGTACAATCTTCGCAAGTGTCACCTTCCATTTGGGCACAAACGGAGTGCGGTAGTTCCATCTCATGAGGAAGTAATATCGTCTTCTCTTGCGCTCTATGTCGCCCTTGATAAAGTCTGTAAGGGTGAAGAAGCCTATGAACTCCTTGCCATTGTTCTTGTCGAAAAAGTCATGGATATAGTCCTGACTCTTGATAGGAAGGTCAACGCCTGAGAGCTTGTGGTAATACTGATATGGGCCATGCTCGTAAGCCGTACGAAACAGGTGCATTTCCGAATGTACCTGGCCTACGTCTCCCCAACGAACATCGTATCGCTTTGGCGTGAGATAGAGCTTTGAGTACTTTGTTTTGTACAATTCCGGCATTGTCTTGACCTTTTTGTCGATATGCAGGAAAATATCGTTGCGTGGGTCATCAATGAGTGAGAGCAGCGTGTTGAGCAATTCCCATTCATTGTGAGCCATTATGAGGTATGCATGTCTATTGTTTGCCATATACATATTATATTTAGGTGTTTTTTATATTATTGCTATTCCAAGTGCAAAAATAGTCATTTTCCCGCATATATAAATATGTAAAG
>JBJEAV010000059.1:0-4329 GCA_051869395.1 Prevotella sp. | reverse complement strand
AGAGAAACCATTTCATACACAGGGTTGACACCCTGTGCTATTTTATGTCGCCCTTTCAGGGCTGCTGCGCCTGTATATCCCTTTCAGGGCTGCTGCTTCTGAATATTCCAAATCATAATATATTAGGATTGTGTAGATGAGGAAAACATTGTAATTTTGCACCCGAAATTTAGATTTTTGAACAATGGTACGAAAAACTCTGATTGCGGGTGCATTATTTGTCACCCCGTCTATTTGCATCAACGCCATCGAGCGCGTAGATACTGCTAAGGTATATGACCTCGACGAGGTCATTGTCGTTTCCCAGCCAAAGGAGAGCGTCAAGCTGAGAAAACAGCCGCTCTCAAGTATTGTATTCACCGAAAACGAGCTAAATGCGCTTAATGTCAAGGATATGACCCATTTGGCATACTTTGTGCCCTCGATGTCCATTCCTGCCTACGGGTCAAGGCTCACTTCCTCCACTTACGTCAGGGGCATCGGAAGCCGTTCGGGCAATCCTGCCGTGGGAGTATATTACGACAATATTCCACTTGTAAACAAAAGTTCATTCAATCATCATTTCTATCAGATAGACCGTGTGGATGTGTTGCGCGGACCCCAGGGCACTCTCTATGGCGTGAACACTGAGGGAGGACTGATGCGCGTGTATTCCAAGAACCCCATGAGCTATCAGGGCACCGACATGCGCGTGTCTCTTGGCACTGGTATGCAGTCGGACGTTGAGATTGCTCATTATCACCGTCCCTCCGAGACCTTTGCCTTCTCCACTTCTGCCTTCTACAGCGGACAGAAGGGATTCTTCGACAATACTTATCTCAACGAGCATGCCGACCTCAGCAATGAGTTCGGAGGCAAGGCACGACTCGTGTGGATGCCCACGAAGGAGTGGACCATCGACTTCACCACTGATTACCAGTATGTAAACCAGAATGGTTTCCCCTATGGAGAATACGACTCAGAATCAAAACAATTCAATGAGCCGCAAACCACCTTCCTCAATGGTTACAAGCGTCAGATGGTAAACAGCGGACTGCATGTCACTTATGCTACTCCCTCACTGCTGCTTGCTTCCACCACGAGTTATCAGTATCTCTATGACCAGATGGTGATGGACCAGGACTATCTGCCTGAGGACTATCTGCGCCTTGAGCAGCGTCAGAAGATGAACGCCCTCACGCAGGAGCTTTCTTTAAGGTCACGCGGTGCCGGGGTTTGGAATCATGCCTCGGGAGTGTTCTTCAGCAAGGAATGGCTGAAGACCAACGGACCGGTTTATTTTGGCGAGACGATGAACAGCAAGATACTTGGAAACATGGGTATGCCCGATGCGATGGCAAGCATATTGAATATCTCCGACAACAATGTGCCTGGAGTCTTCCGCACTCCGCAGTGGAATATCGGTGTGTATCATGAGTCAAACATCAGTCTCCTTGACCGTCTTACCCTCACTCTCGGACTTCGCTACGATTATCAGAAGGTGGCAATAGAGTATGACTCCCAGTCGATGTTCACTCTCACCGGCAATGGCATGATGACGATGCCTGGACAGGGCGGACAGATGATGCAGATACCCGTTGACTTCACGAGCAAGTTCGTGTCGGATTTCACTGGTAAGACCGACAAGGGGTATAGCGAACTTCTGCCAAAGTTTGCCCTTACCTACGACCTTGGCAGTGGCAGCAATGTATATGCCGTGGTGAGCAAGGGATTCCGTGCGGGAGGATATAACATCCAGATGTTCTCCGACATATTCAGCAGCGAGCAGCGCGAGATTGGCAAGGGCTTTGCCGCCATGGCCAAGGGCGACATGACTGTGGAGCACACTGCCGAGGACTATCAGAAGGTGGAGGAGACCATCACCTATAAACCCGAGACCAGTTGGAACTACGAGCTTGGCACTCATCTCAATCTATTTGGCGGAAAGCTGCATGCCGATGCCGCCGTATATTATATGAGGGTGCGCGACTTGCAGCTATCGGTGATGGCGGGGGATTATGGTTATGGCCGTCAGATGATCAATGCCGGTCGCAGCAGCAGTTGCGGTGTTGAGTTGACATTGCGCGGCACGGCTATCGACAACCGCCTGACATGGGCTGCCACGTATGGATATACTCATTCTCAACTGCTTGACTACGAGGATAATCAGGTGCCGTTTATTCCTACTCACACATTCAGTGGGATGTTTGATTATAGGATAGGAAAGTTTACTTTGGGCATGAACGTTGCGGGCAATGGAGCCACTTATTGGGATGCCGACAACGATTATCGTCAGAATCTTTATGCCGTCCTTGGTGCCCATGCCATGGTGGATTTAGGTGTTATTAAGCTAAATATTTGGGGCAGGAACCTCACCGACACCAAGTATAACACGATGCTCGTCAACAGCAGCATCGACGGCACAAAGCGCTCGTTTGCCCAGCAGGGAAATCCTTTGCAGGTAGGAGCTGATGTTATATTGAATTTCTAATATCATAGCCCTGAAAGGGCGAGATGACATAGGAAAGCTATATCCCTGAAAGGGCGACATAACATAGGATAGGGCGTAAGCCCTATCTTTTCGACGATTCTCCTTTTCCCTCCCCCCTCCCTCCCGCCTTCGGCGGGAGGGAGGGGGGAGGGGTGTGTGAGAAAAATCATTTCAAACACAGGGTTTACACCCTGTGCTATGTTATGCCGCCCTTTCAGGGCTACAAAATGCTGTGTTATGCCGCCCTGGAAGGGTGATATAAGGGCTTACAATATCGTCTTAACTGCCTCCAGCATACCCATGCTCTGGATGATGTCGAGGTCGGCCTTGACCATGGCGTTGAGACCCTCAATCTTGTTGAGGTCCTCGCCCCAGATGTCGGTAGCTCCGAGCACACCGTCAGCCACCTTCTGAGTGTCACCGGTAGCCCACAGGTTCTTCAGCAAGTCCATGATTTCCTGAGAGTCGTTGGGAACAATCTCCACACCGTCCTCACGCTTTCCACCCTTGTAGTAGGTGATGATGGCAGCGAGACCGAACACGAGTCCCTTGGGCAGCACACCCTTGCGCTCCAGGTAAGTCTTCACTCCTGGCAGGTCGCGTGCGCAGAACTTCGGGAATGAGTTCAGCATGATGCTTGTCACCTGATGGTCAACATACGGGTTGTCGAAACGCTCGAGAACGTCGCTTGCGAACTTCTCCAGTTCCTCCATCGGCAGGTCGAGAGTCTGCATCAGCTCCTCAAACTGCACCTTGTGGATATACTTCGAGATAACCTCGTGGTTGCAGGCGTCGCGCACGATGTTCACACCGCTGAGGAATGCCACGGGCGAGAGCACGGTGTGCGGACCGTTGAGCAATGTGACCTTGCGCTTGTGATAAGGCTCCTCAGAAGGCACGAAGAGAACATGCAGACCTGCCTTGTCGGCGGGGAACTCCTTGGCTACAGACATAGGAGCCTCGATTACCCACAGGTGGAAAGTCTCTGCCTGTACCACGAGGTTGTCCCTATAGCTGATCTTCTCCTGAATCTCGGCAATCTCCTTGCGTGGGAATCCGGGAACGATACGGTCAACGAGTGTGGCATATACGCCGCAGCTTTCGTCGAACCACTGCTTGAACTCCTTAGGCAGCTGCCAGAGTTCGATATACTTGTTGATGCAGTCCTTGAGCACGTGTCCGTTGAGGAAGATAAGCTCGCATGGGAAGATGATGAGTCCCTTGGAGGGGTCACCGTTGAAAGTCTGCCAGCGGCGGTAGAGCAGCTGCACGAGCTTGCCGGGATAAGAGCTTGCGGGAGCATCCTCCAGTTTGCAGGCGGGGTCAAAGGCAATACCTGCCTCGGTGGTGTTTGAGATTACGAATCGAATCTCGGGCTGGTCGGCGAGAGCCATGAACGCAGCGTTCTGGGTGTAGGGATTAAGTGCACGGCTGATGACGTCGATACGTTCGAGGGTGTTCACGGGTTTGCCGTTCTCACGACCCTGGAGGTTGACGTGGTAGAGACAGTCCTGTGCGTTGAGCCAATCGACCATACCTTTCTCGATGGGCTGCACAACTACAACCGAACCGTTGAAGTCAGTCTTCTGGTCCATGTTCCAGATAATCCAATCTACGAATGCGCGGAGGAAGTTACCTTCTCCGAACTGGATGACCTTTTCGGGCATCACGCTCTTGGGAGCGAATTGTTTGTTTAGTGGTTTCATATTAATGTTTTTTGAATTGTTTGTTTCAAGCAGATATGCTTTTGACTGAATTTTCGACTGCAAAGGTAGTAATTTTTTTGCTATGTTGTACAAAATATATTGTTTTTTTAACGTAAATGTTTACGAAAAAGTGACTGTAATTGGATTTTGTGC
>JBJEAV010000058.1:2857-4331 GCA_051869395.1 Prevotella sp. | reverse complement strand
AAAAGTTAAGGAGAATGATGCTTGGAGCAACGTAGATGGTATAATCAAATGGGTGATTTTTACACAATTGTAATATCGGTGTAATTGTATGGTAATATCGCCGCCGTACCTTTGCAGCCGAAAAACTTAATATCGGTAAAATGCAAAAGGCAAAATTATTATTGTTAGGCTCTTGCCTAATGTTTGGAATGGCTGCTGGGGCACAGGAGAAAACACCTGCTGAGGTTTACTTTGACAAGGGTAAACTCCACTTGCGCAGCAAGGATGACAACTTTCATCTGTGGTTTGACAACCGCATTAACATCGAGTCGGCGGTGTATTCTCCCACGGAGAGCGTTGACGGACTGACGTCGAAGACCAACAAGGACTTGGAGGAGGACGACGGGCAGTTCAGGTTTAGTAATGGTACGATAATCCGTCGCGCACGCTTCGGAATAAAGGCTACACTGTATGAAAAGTGGTTTGCAGAACTCGATGTTGACTTTGCCAACAATGAGGTGGAAATCAAGGACATGTTCATGGGCTACAGGTTTAATGAACATTGGAACGTGAAGATGGGTAACTTCAAGGTTCCGATGAGTATGGAACGTGTGACAAGTTCCAAGTACCTGATGTCAGCCGAGCGACCAATGCCAGTTGAGGCGTTTGCCGACGGCAGGCGATTGGGTATTGCCGGAACAGGATGGGGCAAAGGCTGGTGGGCTTCAGCCGGAGCGTTCGGACGCAGTGTAGATATACTGCAGAAGGAGCGCAACCGTGGCAACGACGGCTATGCCATTGCTGCAAGGGCTGCATTAAGTCCGGTAAATAATGACGACATGACTATCCACATCGGAGGATATGCCAACTATCAGACTCCATCGCACGAGGGCAGCAGCGACCCTATGGTGCTCTTCCGCACACTGCCTGAGAGTAGGGTGGACCACCGCCGTTTTGTGCAGACTGAAATTCAGAACGTCAACAACTATATCACGCTTGGATGGGAGTTGGGATTCCGTTACAGAAAGTTCCTGACATACGGAGAATATATCTTCAACACAATATCCCGATATACATACGAGACAAAGAACGTGAAGACCGACCTCAAGAACGCCCAGCTCAATGGTTGGTATGCACAGGCTTCATATATGATATTAGGTGAAAACCGTCAGTACAGTCCCGATGATGCAGAGTTCGGACCGATGAAGACACGTCGCAAGGGCGGCAACTTAGAGATAGCGGCAAGGGTGAGCAACATCAATATGAACGACTGGCACGACGAGCGCGCATACATCACTGGCGGTAAGGCCACTGCATGGTCAGCATCGCTCAACTGGTATCCCGTCAGCAATATTGTCATTGGTCTCAACTACACATTCATGAACAACGACAAGTATGCCGACTCCAAGGGGCAAATCACTTCAGCAGGTAAAGCCTTGAAGGATGTACGTCCCGATGGCATCGACTTCAGCGTATTCCAGATGCGAACGCTTAT
>JBJEAV010000058.1:1313-2757 GCA_051869395.1 Prevotella sp. | reverse complement strand
TGTGTCTTAGTGTTTAAATTTAAAACAAGAATTATGAGAAGAAACATATTTTATATTTCAGTATTTTGCCTCGCTGCACTGTCGCTTGCTGGATGCAAGACAGACGATGAACCGCAGTGGGAGGCAGAGGTGGTGAAGCCGGAGGAAAAGCCAGAGGACAAACCACAGGACAACCCCGAGGATAAGCTTGAAGATACAGCAGACTTCAGAGCAATCAGACTCAATGAACTCGACGGCAACAAGCCGAAGTTTATCGAACTCTACAACACATCTGCACAGGAAGTTGACATCACAGGGATGAAACTGCGCAAGAACGGCGATGAGATGGTGTATGAGGCTCCCTCTGGCACGAAGATGGCGGCGGGAGGATTCCTCATGCTGTTGTCCGACCAAACTGACTATTCATTGGGATTCTCGGCAGGATTGTCGGCTAAGAAATCTGTACAGTTTGAATTGCTTGGTCCTGACGGTTCGGTGGTTGACATTTTCATTAATCCCAGTATTGCAATGGGAAAGGTATGGGACGAGACTGATCCCAAATACAATGGCGATACCACAGGTGAGGCATACGGCAGAAAGCCCGACGGCACGGGAGAGTGGTATATGATAAAAAGAACCCAGGGCACAACCAACAACAATGCCACTACATCAGAGAAAATCGTATGGTAATTATTTACATTATAAAAAACTTATAAGATTATGAGAAAGATTTGCGCAATGAGAAATCTTGCCATTGCCCTTGCTGTGGCATTGGCAGTGCCCGCCTCAGTGCAGGCTCAAAACGACAACAATGTGTTATTCTATGAGTCATTCGACGGACTCACAGGACAGGGTGGTAACGACGGTTACTTCGACAACGATGCTGACGCAGGAGTGGAAGTAGGAGCTGAAGACCTCACCTCGGCCGAAGCTCTCGACAATAAGGAAGGTTGGGGCGACTTCGTCAAGGTGGCAATCTGTGACAAATGCGTGCGCATCGCCACAAAGAAGAACAACGGTGAGATAACCACTCCCGCTTTTGCAGTGGATGGTGCTGCTACATTAACCTTCAATGCCGCAGCCCAGTTGGCTGACGTAGTAACATTGTATGTAGAGGTGATAGGCGAGGGCAAGCTCACCTACGGCGACCAGTCGGCACAGAAGATTGCAATCAACCTTCCCGAGAGTGTTGCGGGCGAGACATCCCTCTCGGCACAGTCATATTCAGTGGCAATATCCGAGGCAAAAGGTGACATCAGCCTCAAGTTCTCCACAGTTTCCTCTTCCGACAGTAAGCAGCGTGCATATCTCGACGAGATAAAGGTCGTGAGCGGCACTAATACCGCTATCTCAGCTATCTCAGCAGATAATCATTCCTCTGTTGCCTACGACCTTCTTGGCAGAAACGTGAAGAATGGTTCCAAGGGCATTCGTATTGTCAACGGAAAGAAAGTACTTCGATAAT
>JBJEAV010000058.1:0-1213 GCA_051869395.1 Prevotella sp. | reverse complement strand
ATGCGGTTGCGACGAGTGTCAACCTCAGTCACTTTTACTGTTACGTGCTGATGTAGCTTGACCACATCCCCGGGATTGCTGACGTATTTGTCCGCCAACTGGGAGATATGTACAAGTCCGTCCTGATGAACACCTATATCCACGAATGCTCCAAATTGGGTGATATTGGTGACTATTCCCGGCAAGACCATGCCGACAGAGAGATCATTTATGCTCTCAATGCCTGCGGCAAACTCAAACTCCTCTATCTGATTGCGCGGGTCGCGACCTGGTTTCTCCAATTCTTTCATGATGTCGGTGAGGGTGGGGATGCCTACTGACTCTGTGACATAACGCTTCAATTCGATGCTCTTGCGCAGTGATGCATCGGCGATGAGCTGGGCGACTGTGCATTTGTGGTCGCGAGCCATCGTTTCAACTATCTTGTAGGATTCGGGATGAACGGCACTGTTGTCGAGAGGGTTCTTTGCTCCTGATATTCTCAGAAATCCTGCGCACTGCTGATAGGCTGCTGCTCCAAGACGTGGCACCTTCAGCAGTTGGCTGCGGGATGTGAATGCACCATTCGCACGACGATATTCCACAATATTCTTGGCAAGAGTGGGACCAAGACCGCTGACGTATGTAAGGAGATGCTGACTGGCAGTGTTGAGATCGACACCCACGGAGTTGACGCAACTCTCCACTGTGAGATCAAGCGACTTCTTGAGCTTTGCCTGATCGACATCATGCTGATATTGTCCCACGCCGATGCTCTTCGGGTCAATCTTCACGAGTTCGGCAAGCGGATCCATCAATCGCCTTCCTATGCTCACAGCTCCCCTTACTGTTACGTCCTCGTCGGGAAATTCTTCGCGGGCTGTCTTCGAGGCGGAATAAACCGATGCTCCGTCCTCGCTGACTACAAACTGCTTCACCTCATGCTTGAAATGCAGTGACTTCATGAATGCGGCGGTCTCGCGGCTTGCGGTTCCGTTGCCTATAGCCATTGCCTCGATACAGTATTTCTCCACGAGATGTTCTATTGTGGCGGCAGCCTGAGTGCGCTTTGACACGGGCGGATGGGGGAAGATTGCCTCATGATGCAGCAGGTTGCCTTGAGCATCGAGACACACAATCTTGCAACCAGTGCGGAAACCGGGATCGACACCCATCACACGTTTCTGTCCCAAAGGAGCCGACATAAGCAACTGGCGCAGGTTGTCGGCAAATA
>JBJEAV010000057.1:0-4331 GCA_051869395.1 Prevotella sp. | reverse complement strand
TCAGAGGTGTTTTAGATACTATCCAAAAGGATGAATCTACTATCCAAAAGACTGAAATTACTACCCAAAAGACTGATTCTACTACCCAAAAGGAAGAGATTACTACCCAAAAGGAAGGGATTACTACCCAAAAGGAAGGGATTACTACCCAAAAGGAAGAGATTACTACCCAAAAGGAAGAGATTACTACCCAAAAGAGAGTGTTGGATTATTTGCGTGAGAATCCCAAGGCAACAAGAGTGGAAGTGGCTGATGCACTTGGAAACATTACGGCAGATGGCGTGAAATTCATCATAGCGAAACTCCAGCAAAAGGGATTGCTCAAACGTGTGGGCGGAAGAAAACATGGCGAGTGGGTGGTATCAAATAATATAAAAGGATGGCAAGGGCAATGACCTTGCCATCCTTTTTTTTGAATATCCTTATGCCCAAATTCTATCTCACAACAATGTTGTAGTCGCGCCCCTTTCGGGTGCGACGCGAGGCATAGCCCATTGACTTTAGCGTGGCTCCGAGACGAATGCGTGTGCTGGAGTCGTCATTGACGATGGGGTAGGAGCGGCGGAGTGTGGTGATAAGGTCGTCGCTGCTCATCCATAGGTTGCCGTCTGATTTTTTCGGTCTGCGGAAACATTTGTGGAGCATCGTCTCCATTGAGTCAATTTTCAGATATGGCATGTTCATGTCCTGCACTATTTTCTCTTCTGCATTGGTGAGCCAGTAAGATTTTTTCTCTACGTCTATTTCGTGCATCACCTGTGCATAGAGTTGGTCGTAGTTTATTGGCGTATCGTTGTCGATGAGTTCTCCCTCGGGGATGGATATGCAGAGGTAGCGACGGCTTCCTGTGGTGTCGCACAATGGGCGGACATCATTTGTTGTGGCGATGAACGAAGCATAACGAGGCTTGTCCTCCTGAGTTCTGCCGAAGATGGGGCGACTGTTCACCTTGTTTCTCGACAGGGTGTATTTCAGCGCACCCTGCTTCGAAGGCCCCATGTTGGCAAACTCGTCGATGTTGACCAAGAGATTGTTGGTCAGAGCCATATCGCAAGAGAAATTGTTGCCAAAATGTATGTGGTCGAGATAATAGCATCGCAGAGGGTCAGGTAGTAGTCGGGCGGCGAATGTTGACTTGCCACATCCCTGATCCCCAATGAGTACGGGCATCAGTTCGTTGCCGTGGAGGGTCTCTCGCTTTAGCCAATGCACTACCGCCGAGCGAAGCCATATACGTAGGAATGAGAGATGGGCATCTGTCAACCCAGGCAATCTGCTGAACATTTCACCCACATGGTCTTTGCCGTCCCATTCCGGCAGTTCGGTAAGATAATGCCTAATGGGGTCGTATGCCTCAAGCTCATCAGAGTAAAGATACTCAATGACATCCTGGCGTGGCGACTTTGAACCGTCCAAGCCGTCGAGCTTGAGTTTCCTCACGATGGTGTTAATAGTCGCTTCAGAGACAATGTGCCAGAGGCTCTCTTTTTTCGATTTCATCTCCGTCTTGCCGCTAAGGACATTGCGGCGGAAATCGTAATTCTCGTTGAGGTAGGCATCAACTATAAACGCCATTCCATCTTCACTAAAATCTGTTGTCATAATTTTTACTTTTACATTAATAATTGATGTTAAACTAATGGTGCTTTTAGAAAAGCTGGTGCAAAGGTACAATATTATTTTTATTTCTCCAAATATTTTGCAAAGATTTTTTATAGATAAATCAATTTTAACATTGATTTGGTAAGCCCTTTCTGGGATATACCTCCGCTATGACTCCGCTGTGACTCCGCTGTGACTCCGCTGTGACTCCGCTGTGACTCCGCTTTTTCTCTACTCGTTCATAGGAGCGGCATTGGGGGCACACTGGAGTCACACTGGAGCAGCACTGGAGTCACACTGGAGCAGCATAGGAGAATAATAAGGGATTAATTCAAAACTCGTCAACTCGTCACACTTGTTTCAAAACCATTCTTGGTATCAGGGAGTTATGGCTGAAAAAGCCATTTCAACTCGTCACCAACTCGTCACAAGGTCATCATACAACATCTTCGTTATACGTTCATATTTTGAATATTTCGAGAGTGTGACAAGCCTGTGACGAGTTGTTGACGAGTTGTTGACGAGTTGAAACGTGGAAATCGCAGCTATATACCTGTCTATTAGTCGTTTCAATCATAAGGTGTGACGAGTTTGGCAAAATCTTATCTTAATGTTCGCCATTATGCCACATCCCCCAAATTATATATCACAAGCCTTGCGGAAATTTGGTAAATCCGAAAAGTTTGATTACCTTTGCAGCCGTAATTGATTAATAATGATGTTTTGATATGAATGACGTGAATAATATGCCTCCTATCGACTTCGGGATTGTGGAGGACAAGACAATGAGAATATTGAAGGTGGTCGGAGTGGGTGGCGCCGGATGCAATGCCGTCAGGAACATGTATGACGAGGGCATTGAGGGGGTGTCGTTTGCCGTTTGCAACACCGACAGTAAGGTGCTGGCCAAATCCCCGGTGCCGGTGAAACTGCAGTTGGGCGAAGGCCTCGGTGCAGGGGCTAATCCGCAGGTGGGCAAGAGCGAGGCGGAGAATAATATCGATGACATCCGCACGCTTCTCAATGACGGAACTAAGATGGTGTTCATCACTGCGGGTATGGGTGGAGGCACAGGCACAGGTGCGGCTCCCGTGGTGGCACAGGTGGCCCAGGAGTTGGGCATCCTGACTGTGGCTATCGTGACAATCCCATTTTATTTCGAGAGAAAGAAAAAAATTGTCAAGGCCCTGAAAGGAGTTGAGGAGATGAGGAAATATGTTGACGCAATGCTTGTGATAAACAATGAGAGGTTGTGCGACGTTTATAGCGACTCGAAAGTGTCGCTCAACGAGGCTTTCAAGAGGGCAGACGATGTGCTGAAGGAGGCGGTGAAGGGTATATCGGAACTTATCACCTTTCATAGCGACGGAAACATCAACCTCGACTTCCGTGATGTTGAAACTACCACACGAAAGGGTGGGGGAGCCATCATGGCTATCGGCAGGGCGAGCGGTGAGAAGCGTATCGAAAGGGCTATAGTGGATGCCTTGGATTCCCCCTTGCTCTGCGGCAATGACGTCAACAAGGCGAAGAAAATCCTGTTTAATATCTATGCCAGCAGCGAGCATCAGATTTATGTGAACGAGATGCAGGAGATAGATGAGTTCTTCGACCAGCTGGATCCCGACATCGAGGTGATATGGGGCACTTCGACCGACGATTCGCTCGGCGAGGACGCCAAGGTGACGATACTGGCTACTGGTATAGAGAATGAGTTCACGGAGAATTTGGATGTCGTGAAGCCGAATGACAGTGACGAGCATTTCGAGAATCTGATGAAGGAACTTTACAAGCCTATTCAGAAGACAAAGCCCAAGAAGGAGGAGAAAAAGAATGCGGAAGAGGAAGTTAATGATGCGGATGCCGCAAAAGAGCCTCCTTTTGTTGTTGTCGCTCCAGCTCCTGAGCCGCCTGCGGTGAATACAGTGAATGAGGACAACGGGCGCAAACCGTCGATATTGAGCAGATGGAAGGCATGGCTGAAGGAAAACATGGAAATGTATGAAGAATGAGGATAACCATAATGTGGATGAACTTGCCTTGCAACTGCAAAAGATTGTGAGACAGTTGAAAGCGGAAGGACGCACTGACTTGATTCTTTCCGCCTTAGGCAGCGGCTTGCTCGGCGAACTGAAGGAGGAGGCAGCCAAGGGGCGGTTGAGCAGGCTTGTGATTACGGGTGACTTCCGTTTTCTGTTGCCTGACCTTGGCAATGTGGAGGTTGACCTTCAACCAGTGCACAAGGCGGTTTATCTGTTGTTTCTGAACCATCCCGAGGGAATCGAGTTCAAGTATCTTTCCGACTATAAGGATGAGCTGAGGCAGTGGTATCGCAAGACTGCGAGGATGATGGACTTGGCGAAGATTGATGAGAGCATCGAGCATCTGACCAATCCCTTGGACAATGCCATCAACGAGAAATGTTCGCGCATAAAGAGGGCTTTCCTGGATGTCATGGACGAGTATTCCGCCAGCTACTATATCATCTCGGGTCATGCCAAGATAGCGTCGCCCACATCCGGCAAGACATGGTATAAACGCCTGAAGGTCATCAACCTTCCGCGGCACTTGGTGGATATGCGGGCTTGAATAATAATCCCTATGCCACAATCGCCACAATGCCGCTGATTCCTATATACAAATACACCAACTTCCTCAGTGTCGGGAGGGATAACTTGTTGAACACCAGTCCGCCGAGGTATGTGCCTGCGAGAACGGCAGGCACGGCA
>JBJEAV010000056.1:0-4357 GCA_051869395.1 Prevotella sp. | reverse complement strand
GTCGCGTGGTGCCAACTCTATCCATAGATTGTTCTTGTCATAAGGCAAGGTAATTTCCCGTATATATGGCAGTGCGCATTCATCAGTCTCATTGTTCATGGCAGTTGAATCAGTGGGTATAAAGTCACTGTTGATTCTTAATGCTGAAAGGATTAGTGGTGATTGGGCTTTTGATGCCGACGAAGAGTTAATGTTTCGGGTATCTACAGTGACATATCCGTCTGTAGTGCCAATCAGCAGAAGTCCGTCCTTAGTTGCGTAGGCTGCTTTGTCGTTGAAGAAAGACTTGTTGTCGGGGAACAAGGCTGTCTGAAACGTGTGATTTTTCTCGTCGGTGATGGTTATTCGCGTAAGTCCGTGGTTAGAGGCAAGCCACACGTTGCCGTTGCAGTCCTCCACCATCGCATTAACAATAATGTCGCTTCCTATTGGTATGGTAAAAGCCGTCTGGCGTCTCGTGTCATACACATCTATGTCTGAGCCGCATTTGTAATTTATAAGCCACACCCATCCTCTTTTGTCGGCGATAATGGTTTTGTTGCCGTCTTTGAAATGTCCGCTTTTGAATTGTTCGGCCTTTACGGTTTTGATATCAAGTGTCTTGACATCAATTATATATAGCATATCGGGAGTTGCTGCAAAGATGTTCATCCCGTCAGATGTCATGTCCATAATCCATGGATTGGAGGTCGGTATATGCCTTGTCACTCCATTATTGCTGTCAAGCGTCCACAGTCCTTCGCCATTAAGCAGTACGAACAATTGTCCGTTTGCGCCTTCTATAGTCTTTATTGGCGACTGTCCTTCGAAAAAGACCTTACCGTTGTCATCCACAAGTCCATGACGATAGAGTCCTGTCCATATACACCCCTTTGAGTCGCACAATACGGATGTGGCGGTAGTCATCGGCAGCATATTCCTCTGTATGAGATGATTGGGTGACATATCATAAACTCCATTGTCCTCCGTTCCCGCAAGGATATGCCCGTCGGGAGTGGTTGCGAGGGCTATGACATCCTCATTGGAATATCCCCTCGCCTGCCATTGTATATGGTGCTTTCTGATAGCATATCGGTTCATCTGAGATACGGAAATGTTGTGCTTGTGATAGAATATGGCAAGGATGTCTTTCTCGTCATCGTAAAATAGTCCTTCAAGATGATTTGACTGTATGCCGTCAGTGATGGGTGCCGTATGTCTGATATTGGTCATGATGCCCTTGTCGAAGCTATATAAGCCATCATTGGTTGTGGCGCATATTATACTTCCGTCCTTGAGCATCGTAATGTCACATATATCTTGCTTCACCTCGTTATGGATGTTCCATTGCATGGTTTGGGTATTGTATTCATATAGTCGCGAATGTGTCGCTATCCATATATCCCCCTGCAAGTCGCATATAATCTCTGTATGCTGGTATGCAATGTCTTCGGGCAATGTGGCAAGTTTTCTTGCCTTTTGTCCACTTGGTTTTATATATAAGGCACGCCTTGTTAGAAATATCATTCCTTTCTGCGAATCCTTTGCACCGGTTATTTGTCCGTCTTTGGGTGACAGGGCGAATTGTGTGGTGGAGTTCTCCTTTGGATTGAGTGTCCAAATATTTTCGTCCTTATATATCCACACGTTCCCCAGTCGGTCGGTCTCTACTCCAAAATCATAGAAAGCCTTTATCCCCCGTTGTCCGAGCCATTCCTCCACATCCTTTATCAAATCTCCAGTCTTGGGGTCATATATTATGTATTTATTGGCGAGGGTTGTAATCCACAGCCTTCCCATTGTGTCCTGTTCGATACGTCGTATGTTGTATGTGATATACGGATGTACAGGTCGTTTGGTTATGGCATTGCCAAGCAGTTGTGCGGCAGTGAAGAGTCCCTGACGGGTACCGAGCCATACTATTCCGTCTTTGTCGCGCAGGGCGCATTTCACGGTATAGGATCCAGTGTTATAATGATCAAAACTCATTATATCCATTTGCGCCAATGTTGTTATAGGACATAACATCAGCGTAATAATAAATGCAAGGCAGTATTTGGTTATACGTTTCATACTTGTTATTTTGGGGCAAAGATACTGTTTTTTTTGCAAACCACCAACAATTAAGGTGTAAAATTGTAGAATAATTAGGTGCGAAATGTAGAATTGCGCCATTTCATCGACAATTCGCATACCTGAATTATTATATATTATTATAACTTTGCATCGAAATAACATCTGAAAAAACTATAATAACATGAAACGATTATTTGAATTTAGGCGAACAGCACTATTCTATATGTTAGTGTGCTTCGCGGTTGTGGCAAACGCCGCAACAAGAGCTGCCGCCGTGACGGAGAAGACTACAAATCTCTTCACTGGCGAAGTTATTTGCGCCGACGACTGGTCGGCTGGTTTCCAAAAGTTTGATGCCGCTGCCTTTGCCAGTGCCAACAAGGGTGACAAGATTGTTGTCACGGTAAGTGCGGTGTCATCCTCTTGCGACTATCCGCAGGTCTATCTGCAAAAGGGCGATTGGACAAACTTCGACCCCAACCAGAGTGTCCATGTGGCTGAGCCTGGAAAGGTGGAGTTCACCATCAATGCCGACATGCTCACTGAAATGAAGTCGTCAGGACTTGTAGTTAAAGGATGCGGATACACTTTTACATCTGTTGACCTTATTACATATATAGAGTCGGGCGACACGAAGGCAATTTCTGTCTCCCTGCCTATATGGAATTGCGACACCACATGTCCGGATAATTGGGGAAACTCTGAATATATTCCTGCTGACAAGTTCCGTATGGTGACATCTGGAGCTATGCTGAAAGTGCATGTAACGGCAGTGTCTCCCACTGCCCAGTGGCCACAGGCACGCCTCAATACCAAGGGATATGCCAAGATGTCGGAGTCGGCTGCCATCTCGGCTGTTGACCGCGACTATTCGCTGCTCATCCCCGATGATATGCTCGATGAGATTCGCACCAATGGAGTGCGAGTGGGTGGAGGTGGATATTCTTTCGACCGTGTGACACTCGTTACCGACGTGAATGTTTTGACCACCGAGCACGAGACTCTACAACTTTACCCCGATTATGACAACACATTCATACGTGAGTTCAAGACAGGCGAAACACCGCAGCTTGCCTTCTCTTTCGTCAATCCGGAGGCAACGGCCCAGAGCGTCAGTCTCGTCGTTACCCTTACTCGCGACAACGGCACAGCCGTTAATACCTATACCCGCAATATTAACGTAGAAGCAAGCGACGGCTCAAATGCCACTATCGTTCCTTGCACAATAGACCTCTCAAGTGATATTACCGAAGCTGGTGTATATCATTTCACTGCCACATACAACGGCAATACTCTCTGTTCTTATAATATAGCATATAACCTCGAAGGCATCAACTGTCCTGCCGATAGCAAGACTGACTTCAAGCAGTTTTGGGATAATGCCCTCGCCGAACTTGCAGCTGTGGCTCCCGAATATACCATCGAGGAATATACCGAGGGGCAAGCCGACTCCGACCTTCGCACCATATATAAGGTTACGATGAAGTCAACGCCTAATGTCATCGGCGAAGAGCCTGTGACTGTTGCCGGATTCCTTGCTGTACCAAAGGGAGAGGAAGGCATCAAGCATCCTGTCATCATCACTTATCAAGGTACTGACGGCGGAACAGGCAAACTCAATGTGCCAAGCCGCACTACCTCTGGAGATTTCATTGACTTTGTATTCTCAACACGTGGTCAGCAGCTTTGCCGCGACGACCAACCCACATACTATCCCGAGGGCAAGACATCGCCCGACTATTATGCCTACGGACTTGGCGACAGCCACAAGCACTACTATTACGGAGGCAATCTCGACTGTGCCCGTGCCGTTGACTTCCTCTGCTCTGACGTTGCAGCCCAGTATGGCGTGGACAAGGACAATATCTTCGCCGCCGGCGGTTCGCAGGGCGGATCATTCTGCTATGCCGCAGCCTTCCTCGGTGGTGGTCGCGTGAAAGCCATTGCTCCGAGCATCACCGGACACTCCGACTTCCGTCATAACACTGAGTGCGTGGGATGGCCGAAGAATGTGTTCCAGAACTTCCTCGACAACAATTCCGACTGGACATGGGACAAGCTCTTCGACTTCCTCTCATACTACGACGTGAAGAACTTCGCGCCATATATCACATGCCCTGTCATCACCAACTTCTCGCTTCAGGACACCACCGACCCCACTCACACCAACATAGCTCCCTATCTGCTGCTCACACAAGTGGATGCAGCCGACAAAGCCTATTCTCTCAACAACTTCAACGGACATGCCGCCGCAGCTGACTTCTCGACTACCTACACCGCCTTCTTCAAGAAATATCTGACA
>JBJEAV010000055.1:0-4358 GCA_051869395.1 Prevotella sp. | reverse complement strand
GATCCTACAACGACTCTATTGGAGAACATCGTCGCCCTTTCTCTTTTCCGCAAATATGGAAATGACAAGGACAACGAGCAAATATTCTTCTATAATCAAAATATTGAGGTTGACTTTTACATTCCTAAAGATGAACTTGCCATTCAAGTTTCCTACTCTATCGAGGGTTCTGATGAAACAGAAAGACGAGAGACCGAAGCCTTGCAGAAGCTTCCTAAAGTCTTATCATGCAAGCGAAGAGTAATAATAACCTATGATGAGGAAAAGACCATACAAGACGAATATGGAGTGATTGAGGTTATTCCATGTTGGAAATGGCTGATTCAAGAATGATTTTTCTGAGAAATGCTTGCATATATTCATCAGATTTTGTATCTTTGCAGCGTCAAAGGATACTGTTGACGGTGGCATTTATTGGCAATGTCTTGCAGAGTAGCTGTGTCATTCTGCTTGCCGCTTTCGATGCGGTTTCGACAGTGTCCATCCTATTGTCGAAGGCATTGCTTTTACCCAATTAAGTTGAAATGATCGATTATTGTTTTATATTGCAATTCCCTCATTTCTGACATTATGATTAAATATGGTGAAATGGTTTTCTTTCCATTCTTTTGTTGAGAGCAACACTGGATTGACAGACATGTTCAAGATATTCCCCGACATTGTCAACACCGTTTTCGCACAAAACTCCGTTGCAGTTGTCTTCCTGTGTGCCGTGGTGCTCAATCTCGTCCTTCCCAAGGACAAGAAGGATGACGCTCTGGCATCTTGACCCAAAATCCCCATGCGACGCTTTGCAGTCAGAAGAATAATATTTTTGCCGCAAGCCTTGCGAAGATTTGGATAATTCGAAATAAATGATTACCTTTGCAGCCAATAATGATTAAATGCTAAAATGATATGAACGAAATAAGTAATCTGCCTCCCATTGACTTCGGGATTGTGGAGGACAGGACAATGAGAATACTGAAGGTGGTAGGCGTCGGTGGCGCTGGTTGCAATGCTGTCCGAAACATGTATGACGAGGGCATTGAGGGAGTGTCGTTTGCAGTATGCAACACCGACAGCAAAGTGCTTGCCAAGTCTCCCGTTCCCGTCAAGCTGCAGTTGGGCGAGGGTCTCGGTGCCGGCGCGAATCCCGAAGTAGGGAAAAGTGAAGCGGAAAACAACATCGACGATATCCGCACATTGCTCAACGACGGTACGAAGATGGTGTTCATTACGGCTGGTATGGGAGGCGGCACCGGTACGGGAGCAGCTCCCGTAGTGGCGCAGATTGCCCAGGAACTCGGAATCCTTACCGTTGCCATTGTCACCATCCCGTTCTATTTTGAGCGAAAGAAAAAGATTGTGAAGGCTCTCAAAGGTGTGGAAGAACTGAGGAAATATGTTGACGCAATGCTTGTGATCAACAACGAGCGCTTGTGCGATGTATATTCCGACTCGCCGATATCACTCAACGAGGCTTTCAAGCGTGCTGACGATGTACTTAAAGAGGCAGTGAAAGGCATATCTGAGCTGATTACATTCCATAGCGACGGCAATATCAACCTCGACTTCCGTGACGTGGAGACCACCACTCGCAAGGGGGGCGGAGCCATCATGGCCATCGGTAGGGCAAGCGGCAACAAGCGAATCGAAAGAGCTATCATCGATGCACTGGATTCGCCCTTGCTATGCGGCAATGACATCAACAAGGCTAAGAAGATATTGTTTAATATATACGCAAGTACGGAACATCAGATATTCGTCAACGAGATGCAGGAAATCGACGAGTTCTTCGACCAACTCGACCCTGACATTGAGGTGATATGGGGTACTTCGACCGACGACTCACTCGGCGAGGATGCCAAGGTGACGATATTGGCCACAGGCATCGACAACGAGTTCACAGAGCCCAAGGAAGAAAAGCGCAACGAGGGTGACGAGCACTTTGAGCAACTGATAAAAGACCTTTACAAGCCCGTAAAGAAGCCCAAGCCCGAAATGAAGAAGGAAGAGGTGGAAGAGATTAAAGCTACTGAACCACCATTTGTCGTGGTTGCCCCCACGGTTGAGCCAGCTGCTGAACCGATAAAAGAAGAAACGCCAGAGGAAGTGACAGAGCCGAAGAAGCCATCAATCTTGGATAGGTGGAAGGCCTGGTTGAGGGATAATATGGACATGTATAATGAATGACGGAGTGAACAATCCAGAAGAGTTAGCATCTCAGTTGCATGACATTGCGATAAAACTGAGGGCTGCAGGGCGCAATGACCTGATATTGTCTGCCCTCGGGCGCAGTATGCTCGACGAACTGAAGGCAGAGGCAGTAAGGGGACATCTGAGCCGACTGGTCATCACCTCTGATTATCGTTTTCTGTTGCCTGACATCGGCAATGTCGAGGTTGACCTGCAACCTGTTCACAAGGCTGTGTATCTACTCTTCCTCAATCATCCCGAGGGTATCGAGTTCAAGCATCTCTCAGAATACAAGACCGAGTTGCGCCAATGGTATCGCAAGACGGCGAGAATGATGGATTCTGGCAAAATCGAGGAGAGCATAGATCACCTCACCAACCCTCTCGACAATGCCATCAACGAGAAGTGCTCTCGCATAAAGAGGGCATTCTTGGACGTGATGGACGAGTATTCGGCCAGCTACTATATCATCTCCGGCCATGCACGAATCGATTCTCCCCAAACCACCAAGACATGGTATAAGCGTCTGAAGGTAATCAATCTGCCCAGACATCTCGTAGTGTTTCAAAGATGAAAAACTCGAAAAAATGCTTAAAAAATAGAGAAAAACCTTGTTTATTAAAATTATATTTTATACTTTTGCAGTAAAATTTAAAATGGCATTTTAATATTGTATGATAAACAAGGCTCTACTCAAGCAAATTCTACTCGATAATCCATTGTCATGCTGATAGACAAGGGACACGGCACTTCTGAATTCGTCGTATGGATGAGCCTCGGTTCGATGTTCCTCTGCCTCGGTGCTGTGGAGATGAACAAGATGAAGAAAACTCATTAATACATATTGGAAACCTATGAATGTAATCTATCTGCCTATACATCTCGTAGTGTTAACAGGGCTGTTTATGGCAGCACTCCTATTTCTCTCATCCATCCCTCTGCTATCTCCGGCCACAACGCCGTGGTGCCTGGTTGCCTACGCATCGCAATGGCGTGCTTGCCAAAAGGGAATATATGTATTGACGAGAGATTGACTCCCTTCTCAATCAATGCACTATACATCATCACGCTGTTCATTGGCGATACCGACGTGTCGTCTGATGCATGTATCAACAACGTTGGAGGATTGTCCGTAGTCACATGCCTTTCCATTGAATATTTATCCACCATTTCGTCATCAGGATTATCACCCAACAAGGCCTTTCGCGAACCCTTATTCGTCAGTTCTTGGCGCATGGTTATCACTGGACTTATCAAGATTGAAAAATCCGGTCGGAACGAATATCTGTCAAGCGAATCTCCCACTGCACTTACATCTGTCCGGACAGTAGAAACACAAGCCGACACATGTCCGCCAGCACTACATCCCATCACTCCGATTTTCTCCACTCCATACTCAGCGGCATGAGCCCTAACATATCTCATGGCTCTCTGCGCGTCCTGCATAGGTGCCAGAGCCGGTTCCACAATGTCGGGCGATGTTGGAAGTCGGTGCAGCAGAACAAATGCGGTGATGCCTATACTATTAAGCCATTGAGCCATAGTGATACCAGCCGCCTCATAGGCCTGTTTGGCATATCCTCCTCCTGGAATCAGAATCACCGCTGTCTTAGTATGATTATCCGAACAAGGCATAAAAGCATAAATTCGCGGCACACCAATTTGCCAGGTTCGATGATTAATCACCGAATCCTTGAGCATCATATTTCGACTATTAGGCATATTGTCCACACTCCACAAGTCAATACGTCGCCCTCCGCCAAAATCCTCTTCAAAGTTATTGGCACGAACAACCGTAGTGGCGAAAAATGCCAACACCGACAGTACAATTAGTTTCAATTTCCACATATAAGCATAAGTTTTTTCGTTTGCAAATATACGAACTATTTTCCATTCCTCCAAACTTTTCGCCGATTATTTGCATTTCTGAGCACTCTGGAATCCCATTCTCTTCATCTAAGCGTCACATGTCACATGGATTTCGTGAAGATTTAACTTTTCTTCGATAAAGACGTAATAAGAAAAGAACTTGAGATTGCAAGCCTTGCAATCATTGATTTTTCTGAGAAATGCTTGCATATATTCATCAGATTTTGTATCTTTCCTCTATAAATGGGAAAAAAAATGCCCCGCCAAAGTAACCAAAATGATGAATAATCATAGATATGGCACACGCCACT
>JBJEAV010000054.1:0-4362 GCA_051869395.1 Prevotella sp. | reverse complement strand
CAGGGCTATGAGATGCAATCATGTGATTTCCTTACACAGGGTTCCACCCTGTGCTGAGTTATGTCGCCCTTACAGGGCTACCTCATTCTTCACTCTTAATTCTTAATTTTTATACAAAGAAATTGTACCCTGATTATGGTACGGTTGTGACAACGGCCTTGGAACGGTCGTGACAATGAGCTTGGAACGAGTGTGACAATGAGCTTGGAACGAGTGTGACAATGAGCTTGGAACGAGTGTGACAATGAGCTTGGAACTGGTGTGACAATAGCCTTGGTACTGTTGTGACAACAGTCTTGCTGGCGATAAAATCCCTGCTAACTGAAGGCAACCTGATAAGGCAAAGACAAATGAATAGCTTCCTATGGTTGAGTGAAAAACTATAGCCTGTATGGTTGAAGGGAACTCCCACCTCGTCCTCATATGCGGATGCCACTGGGAGCGTGGGCATCCCAACCGTACAGGTCGAAATACTTTAGGAAAAACAATGAAAAACTGATTGAAAACAATGAAAAACTGATTGAAAACAATGAAAAACTGATGAAAACCGATAAAAAAGCAATAAAAAAGTGGCACTTTTTTCACTGAAAAGCCCCTAATGGATGCGGTCTTAAGCCCTTTTTTGAAACATCTGTCAGCCTCGTGGGATTATAACGTATTAATATACAGTGAATTATAGATAGAGGCTGACACTGACAGATGTTTTTCAACTTTTTATTTTTAGAATATCGCATTTCCTTGGGGTATTATTTTAGGCAAATAGATTCTTAAAAAAACAGATAAGATAGAAATAATAATGCAGATGAAACGAATGGCAAACTATTTGAAACATTTATTATATGGAATCTCAGGGAAAATTGCTACCTTTGCAGCCAATTTAAGAAATAATTAGAAATAAAATATCAACGATTATGAAAAAAACTCTATTGACTATGGTTGCAGCAGGCCTTATGGCTACCGGCGCGATGGCGCAGTCCGCAACATTCAAGTATTTCAGCTACGAGGGCAACGATACCCGCTTTGACAAGACTATCGACAATGCCAACGAGTATTTTAATCCCGTGATGGCAGGATTCTATCCCGACCCGTCCATCTGCCGCAAGGGCGACACTTATTATCTGGTGAACTCGTCGTTCTCGTTCTTCCCCGGAGTGCCCATCTTCGAGAGCAAGGACCTCGTGAACTGGAAGCAGACCGGCAATGTGCTCGACCGCGAGAGCCAGTTGCCGCTTGGCAACCAGCACGTGTCGGGCGGAATCTTCGCCCCCGCAATCTCATACAACGAGAAGAACAAGACGTTCTATATGATTACCACAAACGTGGGCAAGGGCAACTTCTATGTAAAGACCCAAGACCCCGCCAAGGGATGGAGCGAGCCTATATATTTAAAAGAGGTGGGAGGTATTGACCCATCGTTCTTCTTCGACAAGAACGGCAAGGCTTATATCGTGAATAACGACGCTCCGTCAAGCAAGCCGAATTACGAGGGCGAGCGCTCGATATGGATTCACGAGTTTGACGTGAAGAACGACTGCGTTATCGGTGAGCAGAAGGAAATCCTGAGAGGCGGAACCCACGTGGTGAATAACCCTATATGGATTGAAGGTCCGCATCTCTTCAAGGTGGGCAAGTATTATTACCTGATGTGCGCCGAGGGTGGAACATGCGATTTTCATAGCGAGGTGATACTCAGGTCGAAAGACCCGATGGGACCTTGGGAGGAATATACCGAGGGTAATCCTATCCTGACCCAGAGGGTGGGACTCGACCCCAACCGCCCCGACATCGTGACAAGTGCCGGACATGCCGACATCGTGCAGGGACCCAAGGGCGACTGGTGGGCAGTGTTCCTCGCCTGCCGTCCGTATCAGGATGACTTCTATAACACAGGTCGCGACACATATCTCCTGCCTGTGACATGGAAGGACGGATGGCCCACAATACTCGACAAGGGACTCGTGGTGCCGACAGTAAACAAGAAGGCGGGACTGCAGCACGAGGATGGACTATGCAACACTGGCAACTTCAGCTATGTTGACCGCTTCGACAGCCAGAAGCTCGACATGAGATGGATGTATCTCCGCAACCAGGACTTCTCAAACTACAGTCTTGGTAGCAACGGCTTGACCATCAAGGCGTCGGATGCTAATATCCACGAGGTGAAACCCATCACCGCCGTGTTCCGCCGTCAGCAGCACAACACCTTCACCGCCGAGACTGAGGTGACATTCAATCCCGCGAATGACAAGGAGATGGCTGGATTCGTGCTCTTGCAGAACGAGAACTACAACTTCACCTTCGGCAAGACCAAGGTGGGCGGACGCACTGCCATAGTTCTCACCCGCGCAGAGAAGAACAACGTGGTGGTAGGCTCGAAGTTCCTCTGTGATAAATGTGCCGACAGACCGGTGAAGTTGCGCATCCACGGCGACGGCCGCTATTATGACTTCTCATTCTCCGCCGACGGACAGAACTGGGAGACCATAGCCCAGGGTGTTGATGCCGTCAACCTGAGCACCCACCAGTCGGGTGGCTTCATAGGAGCCTGCATCGGACTGTATGCAACGAAGAAGAAGTAAGCTACTCAGACGTATAGCCCTGAAAGGGCGACATAACACAGGATAGGGCGGAAGCCCTATCATTTCGGCTATTTCTCCCCCCTCCCTCCCTCCCGCCATTGGCGGGAGGGAGGGGGTAGAGATGACGCATCAAACACAGGGTTGACACCCTGTGCTGATTTATGTCGCCCTTTCAGGGCTATAACCATGCACATTATCCCCTTGAATTAATAATTATTCTTAATAAATTTTGTCGTCTGAATGATTTTTACTACCTTTGTAGCCACTAATATTAGTTTGAAAGATGGACGACGAAATACTTCAATCACAGGAACAATCCACGGTGGAATACACCGATGACAATATCCGCCACTTGTCGGATATGGAACACGTGCGCACACGCCCGGGTATGTATATCGGTCGCCTTGGCGACGGTGCACTGCCTGAGGACGGTATATATGTGCTGCTCAAGGAGGTTATTGACAACTCTATTGACGAATTCAAGATGCACGCGGGCGACCGTATTGAGATTACGGTGGATGAACAGCTGAGGGTCTCGGTCAGGGACTATGGACGAGGCATACCCCAGGGAAAGCTCATCGAGGCGGTAAGCGTGCTCAATACAGGTGGAAAATATGACTCAAAGGCGTTCAAAAAGAGCGTCGGACTCAACGGAGTGGGCGTAAAAGCGGTCAATGCGCTCAGTTCCCACTTCGAAGTGCGCTCTTTCCGCGACGGTCAGGTGCGCTCGGCAACATTCGAAAAAGGAATATTGCAGACCGACACCACCGAGCCTACCGACGACGAAAACGGCACGTATATCTTCTTCGAGCCGGATAACTCGCTGTTTATCAACTACTCCTTCCACGACGACATCATCGAGACCATGCTCCGCAACTATACATATCTCAACACGGGGCTTGCCATCATGTATAACGGAAGGCGCATCCTGAGCCGCAACGGACTCAAAGATCTTCTCAACGACACGATGACGGGTGACGGTCTCTATCCTATCATACATCTGAAGGGCGAGGACATAGAGATAGCATTCACCCATGCCAACCAGTACGGCGAGGAATACCACTCGTTTGTCAACGGTCAGCATACCACCCAGGGCGGAACTCATCAGAGCGCATTCAAGGAACATATCGCCAAGACCATCAAGGAGTTCTATAACAAGAACTTCGAGTATGGCGACATTCGCAACGGTATTGTGGCTGCCATAGCCATCAACGTCGAGGAACCGATGTTTGAGAGTCAGACCAAAATCAAGCTCGGTTCGCTGACGATGGTGCCCAACGGTGGTGTGAGCATCAACAAATATGTGGGTGACTTCATAAAGACCGAGGTTGACAATTATCTCCACAAGAATACCGATGTATCGGAGGTGATGCTTCAGAAGATTCAGGAGAACGAGCGCGAGCGCAAGGCCATGGCTGGAGTGACCAAGCTTGCCCGTGAGCGTGCGAAGAAAGCCAATCTCCACAACCGCAAGTTGCGCGACTGCCGCATTCATTTCAGTGACGCCAAGAACGACCGCAAGGAGGAAAGTTCCATCTTCATCACTGAGGGTGACTCGGCGAGCGGAAGTATCACCAAGAGCCGCGACGTGAACACCCAGGCAGTGTTCTCGTTGCGCGGAAAACCTTTAAACTCCTTCGGTTTGACCAAGAAGGTGGTATATGAGAATGAGGAGTTCAACCTTCTGCAGGCAGCCCTCGACATTGAGGACGGACTCGACACCCTTAGATATAATAAGGTGATAGTGGCAACGGATGCCGATGTCGATGGCATGCACATCCGG
>JBJEAV010000053.1:0-4393 GCA_051869395.1 Prevotella sp. | reverse complement strand
GCAACATGTGCCGCCGCCATCGTATGCGGCAGCGCAATGGCCAAGGGAGGGAATCCCTTCCTCGGCAAGTACACCACGCCCTACGGAATACCGCCGTTTGAGCAAATCAAGGTGGAACACTACAAGCCTGCCTTCATCAAGGGAATGGAGGAACACAAAAAGGAGATTGAGGCTATCGTGAACAACAAGAAACCTGCCACGTTCGAGAACACCATCGCAGCCCTCGACCGCGCAGGCGAACTGCTCAACAAGGTGGCTTCGGTGTTCTACGGCCAGAACAGTGCATGCACCAACGACCAGATGCAGGCCGTGAGCCGCGAGATTTCACCGCTCCTGTCACAGCACAGCGACGACATCACTATGAACGCAGCACTGTTCAAGCGTGTGAAATACGTGTATGAGCATCAGTCAGAGGAGAACCTCGACAAGGAGCAGAAGAAACTCCTCGAAGAGACCTACAAGAGTTTCGTGCGCAGCGGTGCCAATCTCGATGCCGACAAGCAGGAGCAACTGCGCAAGCTCAACCAGGAGATATCCATGCTGCAACTCACCTTCGGCCAGAACATGCTCGCCGAGACGAATGCCTTCCAGCTCGTAATCGACAACAAGGACGACCTTGCGGGACTGCCGCAGAACCTCATCGCCTCGGCTGCTGAAGTGGCAAAGGAGAGAGGACTTGACGGCAAATGGGTGTTCACACTCCACAATCCCTCGGTGATGCCTTTCCTGCAGTACAGCGACCGCCGCGAACTGCGTGAGCGCATGTTCAAGGGATATATCTCGCGCGGATGCCAGGGCGGAAAGAACGACTCGCGCGAGGTGGTTAAGAAACTCGTAAAGGCACGCCTTGAGAAGGCACGTCTGATGGGATTTGAGGACTATGCCTCAATGGCTCTCGACACACGTATGGCCAAGACCCCGGAGGCTGTGTATGAACTGCTCGACCAGGTGTGGAAGCCGGCTCTCGCCAAGGCCAAGGAGGAACTCGCCGACATCCAGGAGGAGATGAAGAAGGACGGACGCGACTTCACCGCCGAGGGATGGGACTGGCGCTATTATGCCGACCGAGCCAAGAGAGCCAAGTATGCCTTCGACGAGAACGAACTGCGCCCCTATCTCAAGCTTGAGAACGTGCGCGACGGACTCTTCTATTGCGCCAACAAACTCTATGGCATCTCTCTCACACCGATAAAGAACGTACCACTGCCCCACCCCGAAGCTCAGGCATTTGAGGTGAAGGATGCCAAGGGCAAGCACATCGCCGTGCTCTTCATGGACTTCTTCCCACGCGCATCAAAACGTGGCGGAGCATGGTGCGGCACATATCGCGACCAGACATACGAGAAGGGCAAGAAGATTACACCTATTGTCACCATCGTGTGCAACTTCACCAAGCCTGCCGCAGGCGAGCCTGCATTGCTCACCGCCGACGAGGCAAGCACTATGTTCCATGAGTTCGGTCATGCACTGCACCAGTTCTTCCAGGATGTGCACTATCAGGGCATAAGCAATGTGCCTCGCGACTTCGTCGAACTGCCCTCACAGATCAACGAGCACTGGTGCTTCGCTCCCGAGGTGCTGAAGGTGTATGCAAAGCACTACAAGACCGGCGAGACGATGCCTCAGGCTCTCGTAGAGAAGATGGAGCGCAGCCAGCAGTACGGTCAGGGCTTCGCCACCGTTGAATATGTGGCAGCCTCACTTTTAGACATGGATTGGCATGTGCTGAAGTCAGTGCCCGACGACCTCGACGTTGAGGACTTTGAGCGTCAGACTCTCGTGAAGCGCGGATTGCTCTCACAGATTCCTCCACGCTATCGCACCACCTACTTCAACCACACCATGGGCGGCGGCTACACTGCCGGATATTACAGCTATATGTGGGCTGAGGTGCTCGAGGCCGACGGATTCGAGGCATTCAAGGAGACGGGCGACATATTCAACCAGGACGTGGCCAACCGCTTCCGCACATACGTGCTCACTCCCGGCGGTATCAACGACGCCATGGACATGTATGTCAACTTCCGTGGCAAGAAGCCCGACACCAAGCCCCTGCTCCGCAACCGCGGACTTATGGAATGACACCTTTGACACTGACACCATGACACCATCATGAGTGGTTTTTCGTCGGAATCCGACAAATTTTCGAGAATTATTTGTCGGATTTCGACATTTTTTTGAGAATTATTTGTCGGATTTCGACATTTTTTGTATCTTTGCAGCTGAAAATCAGTATAATATGACATCATTATGAAATATATCAGCAGAAATATCGACAAAACACTCGAAGAATGGAAAGAAAGCACCACCCACAAACCTCTTCTCTTGCGCGGAGCGAGACAAGTGGGCAAATCATCAGCCGTGCGCCATTTAGGCACTAAGTTCAAGTATTTTGCAGAGGTAAACTTTGAAAGTGCAAAGTCAATTGCCATCTTTTTCAAAGGCGACCTCGACGTGAAGCTTATTGCCAGCAAAATATCCAATTACATCCAGGTGCCAATCATTCCTGGACAGACACTTTTGTTTCTCGACGAGATACAGGCATGCCCCGAGGCAATCATGGCACTGAGATTTTTCAAGGAAGACTATCCCGAGCTCCATGTCATAGCAGCAGGCTCACTGTTGGAGTTCGCCCTTCAGAGTCTCCCCACATTCGGTGTGGGCAGAATCCATAGCGTCTTTATGTATCCTATGACCTTCGACGAGTTCCTTGTGGCAATGAATATGGAGGGACTGCTTGCCATGCGCCGGGAGGCAACTGCACAACATCCTCTCGATGCCCCCTTCCACGACAAACTGGTGAATCAGTTTCGCACCTACCTTATGGTGGGCGGAATGCCCGAGGCCGTGGCCACTTGGAAGGAAACTACTGATTTTCTGAAATGCCAGCAAGTGCATCAGGACATCATTCTCACCTATGAGGACGACTTCAACAAATACGGCAGTCGAGTCAATCCCGAACTGCTCCGACTCACTCTTCACGGCGTGTGCCATCAGATTGGACAGAAATTAACGTTTTCGCGCATATCCGAGGGCTACCGAAGTGTTCAGATTCGCGAGGCACTTAATTTGCTCACCCTTGCCGGACTGGTAATCCCCGTGGTGGCAACATCCGCCAATGGAGTACCACTTGACGCTGAATCCGATGACAAGCGCGCAAAATACCTCTTTCTCGACCCCGGACTGCTGCTTGCAATACTGCAACTCGACGGACAATTAGGCCACGACCTCATCAAACTCATCATGACCGCCACCCCTCAGGACCTTGTCAACAAGGGCAGCATCACCGAGATGGTGGCAGGACTTGAGATACCACGATACAAGGCTCCCGTCATGCGGCCACGCCTCTTCTATTGGGAAAAGACAGGCAATAGCATAGCCGAGGTGGATTATCTCTCAATACGCAGCATGAAAGTATTGCCGATAGAGATTAAGGCCGGCACACAGGGCGGGATGAAGAGCCTGTGGATATTCATGCGCGAGAAGCATCTCGACAATGCAGTCCGTTGCTCATTAGAGAACTTCGGGTCATTCGATTACATCGACCACGATGCAGCCGATGCCATCCGCCATGTAGATATCTGCCCACTCTATGCCCTCTCGCAACTCACCTGATGCAATAAAAACGATGAAAACTGAATACCCTATTGTCACAGTCGTACCACTACGGTTGTCACAGCAGTTCCATGACTGTGGAACGACTGTGACAACAGCCTTGGAACGACTGTGACAATAGTCTTGGAACAAGTGTGACAATAGTTCAACCATTTATGCTGACTATTTATAAATCACGTTGACTCAGCATTACTGTTGTTCACTCATAAGGTTGCCCGTCTTAAGATAAATAATAAAGCGAGGGTTGACTCATATTTGCCTCCAAAACGTGATTTTTATGATAGAAACAGGGCTTATTTTCATCAAAGTAAGGGTTAATAGCGAAAAAACGGGTGCATTTTTGCATAAAAAACAATGTCATTAGCACTGAGAAGGTTCGATGTTTTGGCGTTTTTGAAAACTGCTGTCAGCCTGCCGTTTTTCCAAGTAACTGTTATTCAACACTTTGACACAAACAGCTGACACTGACAGATGTTTTCAAACTTTTATTTTTTCAAATTTAGGGGATGATATAGTGAACCACTGAGAATAATAGATAAAGAGTATCCTGGTTATTAATAGAGATAAGACTATATCTGCCGACAATACTGGAAAGTATCAGTATCAAATGAAAGATTTTCACCCATCAAATGCATTATTCTCCCCGTTTATTTGCAGAATCCAAAAATAAATCGTAATTTTGCAGCGGAAATATATTTTATCACAATTCTAAATATAATTATCATGGGAAGATATTTGGTTATAGGCATTGCCACACAACTTGCTTTCAAAAAGAAAG
>JBJEAV010000052.1:0-4403 GCA_051869395.1 Prevotella sp. | reverse complement strand
GCAGCTGCGTGGAGAGTACTCTCACTTTCAATACCGACACTGATGCCGGTGTGGACAAGCTCGGCGGCAAGGTGACTATTACCGTTGACCGTTCAGATCCTAATACATTCTCAGTGAAGATGGACAATGGTGTTGTTACAAAGACTTACAAGCAGAAGACTCCGCTTGTAAACCTCAATGCCGACCAGTCGAACACCAACATGCGAATCTTCCTCGTGCCCGAAGGTTCATACATCAACTTCTTGGCAGCTAATGTGGAGCCGATTGGCGGATATACCTCAGCATTGGACAAGAACCCTGTTTCAATGGTTCTGAATAATGTTCCGACAAAGGTTGATGCCGGCACTGCACTTGAGGATGCTATGGCAGGTGTTTCGGCAACTGTGACCTTCGAGGAAGGTGTGGTTAAGGAGATACCGGCAGCAGAGCTTTATTTCTCAGCCATCAATGATATGGACGTTCCGGGCGAGAAGCAGCTAATCGTTATCTACAACAAGACATTCAAGGGAGAGAACTCTTCAGTGCCTGTAGTTGCTACAACAACCTTCAAGGTTGTGCCTGCAATCGCTTCCATCGAAGTGACAGCCGCTCCTGTACAGACAGAATATGTGGTTTATACATCAGAGAAGACCGCATCACTCGGATTCCCTGTTAACACTACAGGACTTCAGGTAACCGCAACATACGTCAACGGCGACCAGGCTGTTCTTGGCAGCAACGAGATTCAGATTGGAACAATCAAGGCTCAGACTGGTGACCAGAATGTATATATCTACTCAGAGAACGGTAAGCGCACATCATTCACAGTAAACGTGACAGAAGTGAGAACAGCCATCGACGTATGTCCTGACCCGAATGTTATCGGAGCTGAGGACAACACCTCCGGCTGGTGGAGCGAACATGCACAGGACATCAATGTTCCCGCAGGTGAAACACGTGCCTGGTACTTCAAGAACTATGGTTCGGGTGCCAACAACTGGAACAACTGGGTGGCAATACTTCGTGGTGCAGCACTCAATGAGTATGCAGTGGTACGTGCCGACAACTTCGGATGGGGAGCCGGTTACGAAGGCAATCCTGACCTGATTACTTCGGGCGGACAGGCTGACTGGGCTACATGGAATGCAGCCATCAACGGAGCACAGTGTGCATTGTATGTAGAGAACTATGGTAATGGCTTTGCTGACATCACCGCCGTGATGAAGGGTACAAACGGACAGTCTTACCTGCAGTACTACAAGAACATCATCGTAACAGCAGATGACCTCAACGTCTCATTCACAGTTGACTCATCTCACCTCGTATTCGAATAATATCTAACGAACCTAACTGTTTAAGGGTTTGCCCCAGCGGAATAAACGCCGCGGGGCAACCCTTCACAAAAAAGTTTCCGTATATAAATAAAATAAAAAGATAGTAATTATGAGAAATGCACTTTTAACCATAGGGCTTGCATTAGTGGCAACAATGTTGCAGGCAACCGATTTCAAATGGGCAATGATAACCCCAAAAGGCCAAACGTTATTTATGAATAATGTGGGATATATCCTCAATAGCGACGGAAGCAGTTCGTTCACCATCGTGATGAATGACAACAGCACTATTGATGATGTAACCAAGGTGACGTTCGCAAAGGTGGATCCTTCGGGTGTCAAGCCAATTGAATATGACTCTGACGGTGTGTATGCCAAGGAAGTTGAAGGTTCATTGATAATTACCGGATGCAAGGCTGGCAATAAGGCCGAAGTGTATTCCGCTAATGGTCAGGTGATGAGAAGCCAGGCTCTTTGTGGAGACAGTTGTGATATCGACGTAAGCACGCTTCCCAAGGGAGTATATGTGTTGCGTATAGGCAATACAAGCGTAAAGTTCTTAAAGAAATAATTTGATGTACTTAAACTCTATGATTATTATGACAAAGCGTATATTATCTATATTGTCCTTAGCTTCATTGCTAACTGTTTCTGCTGAGGCACAGGTGGTTGCAAAGAAATCCGACGCAACCGGCAAGGTGCTTTCAGGCAATGTCTATTTCAGTCAGAACGGCAGCGATGACTCATGGTCTGTGGCTTCTTCCGCCAACAATTCATATAATGCGTCAAATGATATATCCAATTTCCAGGGACTGTATGCCGCTCCTGAAGGGTCTGCTCTTTATAATTGGGCATCATTCACACCGCCTACATACTCAGATAATTATACTGCAATAAGCTCGTGGGCTTATCGCTCAAAGTGGAATCTCGCCAATATCCACGACCCGTCGGTGATGCTTGCCGAGGATGGATATTATTATATGTATTGCACTGATGCCGGTTATGGCAATCCGCATGAGTCTGATGTCAAGAATGGCAAGCACGGACATTTCCAGTGTCGCCGCTCGAAGGACCTTGTCAACTGGGAGTATATGGGTGGCACAATGTATGGCGTGCCCTCATGGGTAAAGACAAAGCTCAATGAGATTCGCACCGCTATGGGTCTTAAGGAGACAACTACTGACTTCAGCAACGACCTGAACTTTGGATATTGGGCACCGTGTGCACGTAAGGTGCGCGATGGACTCTATCGTATGTACTATTGTATCGTATGCCCTGGTTATCTCGATCCTGCAAAGACCTCATGGGGTGAGCGTGCCTTTATTGGATTGATGGAAACCACCGACCCGTCTGACCTCACGAAGTGGGAAGACAAGGGATATGTAGTCACTAATTATTCCGACAAGCCGCTTTCTTCCATCTATGTGTCGCCTACTGCATGGGAAAGCTGCTATTATAAGTATAATGCCATCGACCCATCGTATATCATCACTCCCGGGGGTGAGCATTGGCTTATCTATGGGTCATGGCATAGTGGTTTCGCTGCCGTGCAGCTCGATCCCGCTACTGGTAAGACTATCGCGACTCAGGGAGATCCATGGGGAACCGCCAATGAGGCTGCATACGGTAAGCGTGTTTATACACGTAATAAGTCAAGCCGTTGGCAAGGTTCTGAGGCTCCTGAGGTTATTTATCGCGATGGCTACTATTATCTCTTTATGGCTTATGATGCGCTTGATGTACCATATAACACCCGCGTAGTTCGTTCTACGAACATCGACGGTCCATACTATACCCGTGCCGGAGCTAATGTAACTACTAATGGCGGTGATGCTTATCCTATTGTCACCCATCCTTATAAGTTTGGCACTAACCACGGTTGGGTGGGTATAAGCCATTGTGCAGTCTTTGATGACGGCAATGACAACTGGTACTATGTTTCGCAGCAGCGTTATCCTGCCGACTATCCAGGAATAAACGCCAGCAATGCCATTATGCTTGGTGGTGTGCGCTCGATACGTTGGACTGAGGACGGATGGCCTGTGGTCATGCCAGAGCGTTATAGCGGTGTCGCCCAGCCGGAGATAGAGGAGGAAGACCTCTATGGCGAGTGGGAAAACATCACTCTCTCTTATTCATACGGAAAAATGAAGGAATCAGAGTCGATGGTGCTTGGACGCGACCATACTGTAACCTCAGGATGGAGCAAGGGAAAGACATGGAGTTTTGATCCTGCTAATAACGTACTGACCATTGGCACATACAAACTGCATCTGCAGCGTGAGACTGATTGGGAGGCTTCTCCCCGCAAGACAACCATTGTATATGCCGGACTCAATGCCAGCACCAGCTCATCCACCTATTGGGGCAAGAAGGTAAAGGGACTTGAGGCGGAAGAGGCTCCAGCAGGCAAGCAGATTGTGGGAGAACAGGACTTCTCGTCTGCTTGGTGGACTGCATTCTCAGATGACTATGTCATTCCTGCCAATAAGACTCTCACTCTCACATTCGTAAATCACTCGTCGAAGGCAGAGAACTGGAACAACTGGTCAATTGTACTTACTTCCGATGCCGATCGTGGTGCAGCCAATTACGAGGAGTATTTTGTTTTGCGTGCCGATAACTTTGCCTGGTTTAAGGGTGACTTCAACAATAACACAGGAACTAATACTTCGGTGAAATATACACTGAACAGCAATTACAGTTGGTTCACCTTCCCCGACGATATGGATGGTTCTAATGTAGTGATGACTGTTTCGCGTGAGGGGTCCACTATCAATGTGGATGCGGACATCACTTCCACAACAGGTTCAACATTCTATGAATCGCTTTCGGTTAAGGAGTGTGGCGATGGCACCCAGCCCGTTCGTGCTTTCCTCGTATGCGACGGTTCATGGTTTGAAATAGATACCGAAAAGACTTACGTCAAATAAAAATTGATAATAGATAATCGATTGATAACAGTTATATAATAAATTTATCCGTACTAATTACTATCAATAAACAGCGAAGAGGGCGACTGCGCAGTGATGCGCGGTCGCCCTCGATTTTTATCATTCATAGGGACATGTACTTAGCCCTGTAAGGGCG
>JBJEAV010000051.1:0-4415 GCA_051869395.1 Prevotella sp. | reverse complement strand
GAGTCGAGCATACCTACGACTGCCTTTGACATCGGACCGGGACCGCACATATAGTACTCTATGTCCTCGGGAGCCTCGTGGTCTTTCAGGTATGTGTTGAACATCACCTGATGAACGAAGCCTGCGGTGTATTTCACTCCTGCTGCATCGGCTGCCGGGTCGGGACGGTCGAGTGCCAGGTGGAAGTGGAAGTTTGGATATTCCTTCTCCAGTCCGAGGAAATCGTCGAGATAGAACACCTCGTTGAGGGCGCGGGCGCCATAGAAGTAGTGCATCTCGCGGTCGGTTGTGTGCAATGTCTTGGTCATGTGCATAATCTGGGCGCGCAGAGGAGCCATACCTGCACCACCACCTACCCAAATCATCTCGCGCTTGGAGTCGAAGTGAGGATGGAAGTCGCCGTAAGGACCGCTCATCACTACCTTGTCACCAGGCTTAAGGGTGAAGATGTACGAAGAGGCGATACCGGGGTTGACATCCATGAATCCGCTGCGGTCGGGCTTGAACGGCGGTGTGGCGATACGCACTGTCAGCATGAACACGTCGCCCTCGGCGGGATAGTTCGCCATTGAGTAGGCGCGGATGGTTGGTTCGGTGTTCACGCACTTCAGCGGGAACAGTCCGAACTTCTGCCATGCGGGCAGATACTCGTCGCCGATAAGGCTCTTGTCGATGTCCTTGTCGTAGTCGATTGAGAATGCAGGAATCTTGATCTGGGCATACGAACCGGGGAGGAAGTCCATGTGGGCACCCTTGGGCAGCTGCACCTTGAACTCCTTGATGAATGTGGCGACGTTCTTGTTGGAAATCACCGTACACTCGTATTCCTTCACTCCGAGCACACTCTCCGGCACGCGGATGTTCATGTCGCTCTTCACCTTGCACTGGCATCCCAGACGCCAGTTGTCCTTGATTTCCTTGCGTGTGAAATGGGGTTTCTCTGAATCGAGAATCTCGCCACCGCCTTCGAGCACCTGCACCTTGCACTGTCCGCAGGAAGCCTTGCCTCCACATGCCGAGGGCAGGAAGATGCCGTTTTCGTTGAGAGTGGTCATAAGGCTGCTGCCCTGTCCCACCGATATGGTACGGTCGCCGTTGATGGTGATATTCACGTTTCCGCTCGGCGAGAGATACTTCTTTGCCACGAGCAACAGTATGACGATGAGCAGAATCAACGTGAGAAACACTCCGATGCTTACTAATATAAACATGATGCTAATCCTCCTTACTTTTTAGATTTTAAGACCTGAGAAGCACATCATGGCCATAGCCATGAGGCCTACTGTGATAAACGTAATTCCCAATCCCTGCAGTGGCTTGGGCACATCGCTGTATTCCATCTTCTCGCGGATGGCACCCATGGAGATGATGGCGAGTGTCCAGCCGAGACCTGAACCGAAGGCATATACGAGAGCGTCCAACACGCTGCCTATGTACTGCGAGTTGGAGGGATCGAGGTTGATGCGCTGCTGCATGAAGAGCGATGCACCCATGATGGCGCAGTTGACGGCTATCAGCGGCAGGAAGATACCGAGGGCGGCATAGAGCGAGGGAGAATATCTCTCTACTATCATCTCGACGAGCTGCACGATACCTGCGATCACTGCTATAAAGAGGATGAAGCTCAGATAAGACAGGTCAACTCCCTCAACAAGGCAGTCGGGACCCAAAATCTTGGTCTGCAGCAGATAATCCACCGGCACTGTCACCATGAGCACGAAGGTCACGGCGAGTCCCAGTCCGAGTGACGTCTTCACGTTCTTCGACACTGCCAGGAATGAGCACATTCCCAAGAAGAACGCGAATATCATGTTGTCCACGAATATGGACCTGAAAAACAGATTTATCATCGTATAAACTTTAATTCTTTAATTTTTTAATCTTTTAATATCTTCAAAGACTCACTTCTCTTTGAAGAAATACGCCCTGTGCACCCAAATGACGCATCCCAAGAGGATGAGCGCCATGGCTGGCATGGTCATCATACCGTTGTTGACATATCCGAAGTCATACACCGCATCGGGCAGAATCTGGAAACCGAGAAGCGAACCGCGTCCGAAGAACTCGCGCACACCGCCCACGATAACGAGAATCATGGCATATCCCAATCCGTTGCTCACACCGTCGATGAAACTCGGCCATGGCTTGTTCATCATGGCGAATGCCTCAAGGCGACCCATAAGGATACAGTTGGTGATGATAAGACCCACATATACCGAGAGCTGAACGCTGACATCGTAAGCGAAAGCCTTGAGAATCTGGCTGACGATGGTCACAAGGGCTGCAACAACCACAAGCTGCACCACGATACGGATGCGTGTCGGGATAGTCTTGCGGATGAGCGAGATAATCACGTTGGCAAATGCTGTGATGACAGTCACAGCCAATCCCATCACAATGGCAGGCTTGAGCTGCGAGGTGACGGCAAGGGCGGAACAGATACCGAGCACCTGCACCAAAATAGGATGGTCGAGATTCAGCGGATTGCTGAACACTTCCTTATTCTCCTTAGAAAACAATTTACTCATAATCCATTCCTCCTTTATTTCTTTAGATAATTAACATACTTTGCAAAGCAGTCCTGGAGCATCAGGCTCACTCCGTCGGAAGTAAGGGTGGCTCCTGTGACGGCATCACACTCGGAAGCGGGATTCTTAACATCAGACTTCTTCTTCACGGCAATGGCTATCTCCTGTCCGTCGGCAGAGAATATCTTCTTGCCCTTGAACTGGTCCTGCCAAGCCTGGCTGTCCTTGATTTCGGCACCAAGTCCGGCTGTCTCGCTGTCGTGGTTGAAGTATGCACCATAGACGGTGTTCTTGTCCTCGTCGAGTCCGATATATCCCCAGATGGGTCCCCAGAGTCCCATACCATAAACAGGTATGACATATTTCTTCTTGCCATCCACCTCGCACTCATATACGGCGAGTTTTCCGGCCTTGTAGTCAGCACTGTTGAGCTTGAAGGCGGCGTTCTCTCCGCCCTGCTCTCCTGCCTCTATCACCTGTGCGTCGGCATCCACAATCATGTCAGCCTTAACCACCTTCTTGTACATCTCAGCCGACTCGTTGTCGCCGAGGTCACGGATGTTGAGTGCGGCAAGAATCTGCTTCTTCTTGTCGAGAGCCACGTTGACATCCTGCATCGGCTTGAGAGCCTGGAAGATGAAGGCGAGCAGGAATGCCACGACTATCACCAGCACAGCACTATATATTATAATGTAGGAATTCTTATTTGTATTCATATCTTACTTCTACTTTGGGGGAGTTAACTTCTAATTTTCCTTATTGTTCCCAATTTTTTTAATTTCTAATTCTCTTCGCTCTCTTCCTGACGTTTGCGTCAACCACATAATGGTCAATCAGCGGAGCCATCATATTACCGAAGAGGATAGCCAACATCATTCCCTCGGGGAATCCGGGGTTCATCACACGGATGATGACTGCCAAGGCACCGATGATAAATCCATAGATATACTTGCCACAGTCAGTGCGGGCACTCGTAACAGGGTCGGTGGCCATAAACACTGCACCGAAGGCGAAACCGCCATATACCAAATGCTCATACCAAGTGATTGACTGACCTGTCTGCTCGAATATCACAGCCATGAGGCTTCCGCCGACAACCACGCTCAGCATAGTGCGCCATGAGGCGATGCCTGTCCACAGAAGGATGATGGCTCCAATGGCTATGGCAACAACACTTGTCTCACCAATACTTCCTGGAATGAAACCGAGGATAGCGTCTGAGAGAGAAGCAGTTACGTTGGTTCCGGCAGCAAGCTGTCCGAGCGGGGTGGCCTGTGCGAATGTGTCAGGCAGGGTGTTTCCAAGTCCGAAGATAGTGTCCTGAGCCACCCAAACGGTGTCGCCGCTCATCTTGGTGGGATAAGAGAAAAAGAGGAACGCGCGGGCGACGAGAGCCACGTTGAAGATGTTCATACCTGTGCCGCCGAAAATCTCCTTGCCGATAACCACGGCAAAGGCAACGGCAATGGCAATCATCCACAGCGGACAGCCCACAGGCACAATCATCGGGATGATGATACCTGAGACGAGATAACCCTCCTGGATTTCCTCGCCCTTCCACTGTGCCCACGCAAACTCGATGCCAAGACCAATGATATAGCTGACAAGAATCTTGGGCAGCACTGCAAGCACTCCATAGAAGAACACTTCGCAGAAGCTTGACGAGCCAAGGGTTCCGGCAGCAAGATAATTCTGATAACCGACATTGTACATGCCGAAGAGCAAGGCAGGCAACAGGGCGATGACCACCATACTCATTATGCGCTTCGAGTCAATCGCATCGTGGATATGAACACCACTCTTAGCCGTGTCATTGGGCACGTAGAGGAATGTCTCAAATCCGTCGAACACGCTGCGAAAGGCGTGAAGCTTGCCGTCCTTCTCGAA
>JBJEAV010000050.1:0-4444 GCA_051869395.1 Prevotella sp. | reverse complement strand
ACCAGTTTGACAATCCTTGGTACAGATTCGAGGCTGAGATGAGCGATTATAACTACTATGCCTTCCTCGTATGGCATCGCGGCCTGTCAATTCCTCGGGCACGCAACCTTCAGGACGCTGCGGTACAACAGGGCAAGAAGGTGTTCAACGAGATAGGTTGCGCCACTTGCCATCGTCCCTCATGGAAAACAGGCAGCGACAACTATTGGGCACCGGCTATCGTGGGCAACCAGCCTCTGCCGAAATATCCCAACCAGGTGATTTATCCCTACTCGGACATGATACAGCATAAGTTGGCGATGAAGAACGACATCCACGGTTCGTGGTGCCGCACCACCCCTCTGTGGGGACGAGGACTCTCGCTCGTGAACACAGGAGCCGAGGACCGACTCCACGACTGCCGTGCGCGCAACGAGATAGAAGCCATCATGTGGCACGGCTACAGCAAGGACAGTCATGCCTACGAGTCAACAGAGAAGTTCTATCATCTCAAGAAGTCCGACCGTGATGCCGTGGTGAAATTCCTTAGGGCGATATGATCATGAAAAAATCCATATACGTACTTTATCTGACAATCGTGGCAGTCCTTGCGGCTGCCACGTTTATCGCCGAAAACGAGGGCATCGACTATGCCAAGGAGGAGATTTACGGAGCGTGGTGGTTTGCCGCACTCTGGGCAATGCTTGTCACCGTAGGAATGTTTTATATAATTAGAAGAAAGGTGCGCAGCATACCAACACTGCTGCTGCACCTCTCATTTGTAGTCATCCTCCTCGGGGCATTCATCACCCACGTCTCTGGCAAACAAGGATCCATCCATCTCCGCAAGGGCAGTTTCTCAGTGTTCTATTATTCAGAGGACGGACAGCAGCGCCTGCCTTTCGCCATAAGGCTCGACAATTTCTCGGTGCAGCTATACACCGAAAACGGCAATGTGGCTGACTATATCTCCGACATCACCATTGCCGACATGGACCATAACATACTGAAACAAGGCACAGTGTCGATGAACAACATCCTCGAACACAAGGGTTGGCGCTTCTATCAGTGGTCGTATGATGACGACGGTATGGGAGCGTCTCTCGTCATCAACCGCGACCCATGGGGAATAGCCATAACATACGTTGGATATATCCTCCTATTCCTTTCCTTCGGAATAATAGTCGTGATAAAATGCCGAAGGATAATCGCCCGCCGTCGGGAGATGGGCAGGATTACGGTTCTTGAGAAGTCGCTTCTCTGGACAGCCTCCCTGTTCTCCTCAGCCATCATCTTATTCGGGGCATATTTCTTCGTAACCCAGATGTGCGACACCAATCCGTGGATTGCCTACATGCGTCCCATCCTCAATTCCCCATGGCTCAGCATCCATGTCTCGATTATATGTGTGGCATATTTCCTTTTGCTACTCGCATTGATAGTCAGTGTGATAGCCCTGTGTGGCGGCAATGCCTGCCGTCTGATGCACATATCTCTCCTGATGCTCTATCCCGCCATGTCATTGCTCGCCGCAGGAATCTTCATCGGTGCCATTTGGGCAAACGTGTCGTGGGGCAACTATTGGAGTTGGGATCCCAAGGAGGTATGGGCATTGATTACGATGATGATATATGCCATAGCCCTTCACGGCAAAAGCATCCCTAATCTAAGAATCCCGAAAGTCTATCACCGTTTCATGGCATTAGCCTTCCTCACCATCCTCATGACCTTCTTCGGAGTGAATTACTTCCTTGCGGGCATGCACTCCTATGTATAGTGTCTTCCTCCCGTTTTTGGGCTGTTCCTCCGTTCTTCCTTCGCTCTAACTCCGTTGTAACTCCGTTCTTCCTCCGTTTTTTGAGCGGAAAACAACGGTGTCACTGCGTAGTGACACCTTTGACACCTTGACACTAAAAAGCATAACACTTAAAAAACACTAAATATTATCCTGTTTGTTTGTCATTGTAGCAAATAATTTATATCTTTGCCTTGTTTTAGCGGACGAGATATGCTTTGGCATATATGTGCGCTGAGGCTGGAAAATCACAAGGGTCTGGTTCGTTGGTTCATTTGTGGTGGGTCAATGTACCAGTCCCTATGATTCATTTTTTCAGTTAATTTAAATTGGACAATTATGGACTACGAAGGACAGATTGAATATATGCCACATATACATACAGGCTCTTATTACGAACTGGAATTATGGCAGAGAGATGACATCAAGGATATTGATTATACTCAAGAAAGCGTCAAAGAAGAATTGGAATCCCAAGGACTGATACGTGCAAACGACCGCTTTTTAAGTGTTGGATTATATCCGAACAAACAACGTGCGTTGGAAGCAATGGGTGAGGAATCTGAGACTGCATACGATAATGGCATTCATGTGCCATTCTGTTTTTTGAGACAAATACCTGCTCATGTGCAAATGAATAGTTGGGGTGAATACATTCAAGAATCATTATATGAAGGTTGTCTTTTGAAAGATGTGTCTCTGACAAGAAATTTTGGTACTGATTATTACAAGTTTCAAGGGCGCCCTGAAGAGAAAATTAGATTCAAGGTTGGAGACATAGTGAAAGTGGCAGATGGAGAAATAACATACTGGGCTATCATTTACGATCTTCCTCCTACGCCAAAACATGTGAGGAAGATTTTCGATAATGTTGCGGCATCAGGAAGAAGGTTCTTGAATAAGGAGGAAATGGAGGCAAAATCAGTCTTGGATTATTCTGACGACTGCTATACTGTACTGACCAATTACGAGTGCCATGAACACATATTGGCACATAGAGTAATAAATGCTTACTCCATTCCTGATATAATTAAGGAAACCTTGGAAGATGTATATGTGAAGACAAAAAGAGCTGTAGGCTGACAGATGCTTTCAAAAATGCCAAAACATCGAACCTTATTCGTGAACAACAGCAATCCAGAGTCAACGTGAATTATAAAAAGTGAACATAAGTAATTGAACTACGGTCTGGTTTTCGGAACGGGTGTCAAAGTGTCAGTGTCAAAGGTGTCAAACTTATAATTCAAGTTAAAAAGTAATAAAGTTCTTAGTAAGAATTTTGTTACTAAGAGATTTGTTACTATCTTTGCACTGTTAAAACGTACAATCAGTTAAGAAGCAAGAGTTATGGACAACCCGTTTATATTCGGAAAAGCAGTCGAAGGACCGTATTTTACTGACAGACAGGAAGATGCGAAGAGGCTTTGTGCCAATTTGTGTCATGGTATCAATACGATACTTATCTCCCCACGACGTTGGGGAAAGACATCTTTGGTGAAGAAGGTAACGGCAGAGATTGAGAACAAGGATTTGAAAACTGTGTTTATCGATGTGTTTTCCGCTAAGTCGGAGTATGAGTTCTTCCGTACTTTTGCCACTGAAGTGGTTAAACAGACTTCGTCGAAAATCGACGAATGGATAGAGACTGCCAAAGTATTCCTGTCGAATATATCCCCGAAATTCTCATTTGGCTCTGACCCTATGAATGATTTCTCGCTCTCGTTTGAGTGGAACGAGCGTGATGATACGGAAAGGGAGATTCTGCAGTTGCCCGAAAAAATTGCTGAAAAGAAAGGGATAAGAGTCGTTGTGTGCCTTGATGAGTTTCAGCAGGTTGCATTCTTTGGCGACCAACTCACCTTTCAGAAAAAACTTCGCACTGTTTGGCAGCACCAGCAGCATGTGACATATTGCCTGTTTGGCAGCAAGAAACATCTTATGACCACCCTCTTTTGTGATGCCTCATACCCATTTTATAAATTTGGCGACATCATGTTTATCGACAAGATTCCTGAACAAGAGTGGGTGGAATATATATGCCATCAATTTGCTGCTACAGGTAAAAGTATCAGTCGGGATTTGGCAGCGTTGATTTGCAAGTATGCTGAGTGTCAGTCATCCTACGTGCAGCATCTCTCATGGATAGCATGGTATAAGACAGAGGAACAGGCTGACAAGGACACTATAGACAGTGCATTGTCAGACCTGCTAAAGCAAAACAGTGTCTTCTTTCAGCGTGACGTTGAATCCTTAACTTCTCTTCAGTTGAATTTCATCAAGGCTCTTGCCGATGGCGTTGAAACCGGTTTCAGCAAGAAGGAATATATCAGGAAATATAATCTTGAAAGCTCCGCCAACATCCAGGCTGTGAAGAAGGCGTTAATCTCCAAGGAATATATTGAAACCGATAATGACCGCATATACATAAGCGACCCGATATTCAAAATCTGGGTGAAACATCATTGCTGAACTTTGCATAGTTATATAAATCATTTGGGATTATGTGTACAAGAGAAAGAGCATTGGAACTCGGTCAGAAACTCGAGATAGTCGAGGATGCCGAAAGAAGAATCGCTGAATATGAAAAGAAGCATGGGAAGCCGATGAGCAAAACTGGTCAAGCCATGTGGATGTTGAGAGGATTAGTTGAAGTATATGACAAAACACTCC
>JBJEAV010000049.1:0-4470 GCA_051869395.1 Prevotella sp. | reverse complement strand
GTATGCACGTCGGTGGTGAAGCCGTATTCATATTTCTGCTCCGCCACCTGACGTACAAATGCGTTTTTGTCGGTCATCCCTAATTCCTAATTCCTAATTCCTAATTAAATTTAGAGTTTCTGCTCCACTTCAATCTCTGTGAATGTCTCAAGGATGTCACCCTGCTGGATATCATTGTAGTTGACAAGCGAGATACCGCACTCGAAGTTGGCGGCAACCTCCTTGACATCATCCTTATATCGCTTGAGGGCATTGATGGCACCCGTGAAGACCACGATACCGTCGCGGATAAGGCGTGCCTTGTCGGTGCGGTGAACCTTGCCCTCGGTGACGAATGCACCGGCAACGGTTCCCACCTTCGAGATGCGATAAACCTCGCGCACCTCCACCTGAGCAGTTGCAACCTCCTTCTTCACCTTCTCCAACATTCCCTCCATGGCGGAGTGGATGTCGTCGATGGCATCGTAAATCACTGAATATGTATTGATTTCCACACCTTCGCGCTCGGCGAGACGCTTGGCATCTGCCGACGGACGCACCTGGAATCCCACAATCATACCGTTCTGTGCAGTAGAGGCGAGCATCACGTCGTTCTCTGAAATCTGACCCACTGCCTTCATAATCACGTTCACCTGAACCTTCTCGGTTGACATCTTGATGAACGAGTCGGACAGTGCCTCCACAGAACCCTGGGTATCTGCCTTGACAACAAGGTTCAACTCGTGGAACTCGCCGAGAGCCACACGGTGGGCAATCTCTTCGAGCGACAGTGTTGTGGCAGTGCGCAGGCTCTGCTCGCGCTGCAACTGGGTGCGCTTGTTGGCTATGTCCTTAGCCTCCTGCTCTGTCTCCATGATATGGAACGAGTCGCCTGCCTGAGGCGCACCGTTAAGACCAAGGATGCTGACAGGCTCTGAAGGAGCTGCCTGCTCCACGCGCTGGTTGCGCTCGTTGAACATTGCCTTGATACGTCCCCATGCTGTTCCGGCGATTACGATATCTCCCTGCTTGAGGGTTCCGTTGCTTACGAGTACTGTTGAGGTGTATCCGCGACCCTTGTCGAGCGAGGACTCGATAACCGAACCCGTAGCCTTGCGGTTGGGGTTTGCCTTGAGGTCGAGCATCTCAGCCTCAAGCAGCACCTTCTCCATCAGTTCGTGTACTCCGATACCCTTCTTGGCGGAGATTTCCTGACACTGGTACTTACCGCCCCACTCCTCCACGAGGAGGTTCATATTGGCAAGGTCCTCACGTATCTTGTCGGGATTGGCTCCGGGCTTGTCTATCTTGTTGATGGCGAACACCATCGGCACATTGGCTGCCTGTGCATGGGCTATAGCCTCCTTGGTGGTAGGCATTATCGAGTCGTCGGCAGCGATGATGATAATGGCGATGTCGGTAACCTGAGTACCGCGGGCACGCATGGCGGTAAAGGCCTCGTGTCCTGGGGTATCGAGGAAGGTGATGCGGCGTCCGTCGCTCAACTTCACGTTGTATGCTCCGATATGCTGGGTAATACCGCCCGCCTCACCGGCGATGACGTTTGTCTTGCGCACATAGTCGAGCAGGGAGGTCTTACCATGGTCAACATGTCCCATCACCGTAACAATCGGAGCACGGGGAACGAGGTCGTTCTCGTCGTCCTCAGCCTCCTGTATTGCCTCGCTTACCTCGGCACTCACGTATTCAGTAGAGAATCCGAACTCGTCAGCGACAAGGTTGATTGTCTCGGCATCGAGACGCTGGTTGATTGACACCATGATACCAACGCTCATACAAGTTCCGATGACCTTGTTGACAGGCACGTTCATCATTGTGGCAAGCTCGCTGACAGTCACAAACTCGGTGAGTTTCAGTGTCTTGCTCTCTGCTGCCTGCTCCTGCATCTCCTCGTTCAGGCGCTCCTGCACAGCCTCGCGCTTCTCGCGGCGGTATTTGGCTCCCTTCTTGTTCTGGTTTTTGTTGGTAAGACGTGCAAGTGTCTCCTTTACCTGGCGTGCTACGTCCTCCTCATTCACCTCAAGCGGTTTGGGCTGCTGGCGGTTTTTCTTGTTCTTCTTTCCTCCGCCGTTGTTATTGCCGTTGTTGTTACCACCGTTATTGTTGTTATTATTCTTGTTCTGGTTATTGTTGTTTCCGCCGCCCTTGTTCTTCTTCTTTTTCGAACCGCCGTTGTTTTCATTGGCAGCAGCCTCAATATCCACACGCTCCTTGTTGATGCGCTGGCGCTTTTTCTTCTCGCCGTGCATCTGGGCAGCCTTTTCCTCACGTTCCTTCCTGCGCTCCTCCTTGGATTTCTTCTTCGGACGAGTACTCTGGTTGAGGGTTGAAAGGTCAATCTTTCCAAGCACGTTCACCTTCGGGGCAAGTTTCTTCTCGCTCTTGAGGGTGAAGATTTTCGGACCGTCCTCCGTCTGCGAGTCAGAAGATGCAGCTACAGGTTTCTGGGCAGGATTATTCTGCTGCACAGGCTTTTGATGTTCTGCTTTGGGAGCGTTATTATTCTCTGCTTTCTTCTGCTCTGCCCTTGCCTCCGGCTTGGGTTCCGGCTTGTGCTGGGGTTTTACCTCTGGCTTGGCTTGAGGGGTTACCTCAGGCTTGGCTTGGGGGTTTACCTCTGGCTTGGGAGCGGGTGCCGGCTGTGGCTTGGTATCTGCGGCAGGCTTTTCAACCGGTTTTTCAACCGGTTTTTGCTGAGTCTCAGTATGCACCTCAGCCTGAGCCACCGTCTTTTGTTCAGATTTCTCAACAGCAGGCTTGCTTTCGGCAGACGGACTGACGGCAGCAGTCTTCTGCGCAGCTTGATTGTCCTGAGCAGCAGATTGCTTGGCGACCTGAGGCTTGCCCACAGCATCGAGATCTATCTTCCCGACAGGCTTGAACTTCTGCACCTGTGTCACCAAGTTATTGGCAGATGTCGCCTTCTTTTCGGATTTCTTGTCCTTACCTTTCTTGGCGAACATCTTCTCTGCCTCGTTTTTTATGTCTTTGTCGCCCTTGAACTGGGCGACGAGAGCATGATACTGCTCGTCGGAAATCTTGGTGCTGAGATTGGCGTCGTCCCTAATCTCTCCAAGACTTCTTTTATTTTTCAGGAAATCAACTGCCGTTTGAAGTCCTATATTCAATTCAGTCAATACTTTATTTAATCTGATGCTCACGATGTATAAATATTAAAAAATTAAAAGATTTAAAAATTGAAATATTAGAAGACTTACTGCTCGAACTCAGCCTTCAAGACGTTCAGTAGGTTGTCAACAGTCTCTTCCTCGAGGTCAGCCTTCTCTATCAGCATATCTCGCGGAGCGTTGAGCACAGCCTTTGCAGTGTCGAGTCCGATTGCCTTGATGGCATCGATAACCCACTGGTCTATCTCGTCGGAGAACTCGTCGAGATAGATGTCCTCGTCAACCTCGCCCTCGTTAACCACACGGAAGACATCAATGGTGTATTCTGTCAGCATACTTGCCAACTTGATGTTCATACCGCCACGTCCTATGGCAAGCGACACCTCCTCGGGCTGGAGATACACCTCAGCCTTGTGGTTTTCCTCGTCGAGAGTGATGCTGGTCACCTTGGCTGGACTGAGGGCGCGCTGGATGAAGAGCTGCACGTTGCTTGAAAAGTTAATAACGTCGATATTCTCGTTGCAAAGCTCATGCACGATACCATGCACACGGCTTCCCTTCACACCGACGCAGGCTCCTACGGGGTCGATGCGGTCGTCATAACTCTCCACTGCCACCTTGGCACGGTCTCCCGGCATACGGGCAACGCGGCGGATGGTAATCAGTCCGTCGGCAATCTCGGGCACTTCAGCTTCAAGCAGTCTCTCCAAGAACACGGGGGCTGTACGGCTAAGAACGATGCGGGGATTGTTGTTCTCGTTGTCAACACGCAGGATAACAGCCTTCACGGTCTCGCCCTTGCGATAGTTGTCACCGGGAATCTGCTCGCTCTTGGGCAGATGAAGCTCGTTGCCCTCGTCGTCCACGAGCAGCACTTCACGCTTCCACACCTGATAAACCTCGGCACTCATCACCTGACCCACGCGGTCCTTGTACTTGTTGTACAGTGAGTCGTGCTCCAGTTCGAGGATCTTGGATGCCAATGTCTGTCGCAGATTGAGGATGGCACGGCGACCGAACTTACTGAAGTTAACCTCCTCGCTCACTTCCTCACCAATCTCGTAGTCAGGCTCTATCTTCTGGGCGTCCTTAAGCGAGATTTGCTTGTTCTCGTCCTGCACCTCACCATTTGCCACAACGATGCGGTTGCGGTGGATCTCGAAGTCACCCTTGTCGGGGTTGACGATGACGTCAAAGTTCTCGTCACTGCCGAATATCTTGGCGATAACGTTGCGGAAGCTTTCCTCAAGAACGCTCACCAAGGTGGTGCGGTCGATGTTCTTGGTCTCCTTGAACTCCTGGAAGGTCTCAATCATGCTCGGACCCTGCTCTTCTTTCTTTG
>JBJEAV010000048.1:1459-4480 GCA_051869395.1 Prevotella sp. | reverse complement strand
ACAATGGTGCACATACGTCATACGCCAGTTTGCCATACGTGGATATATAGTGGATAAGAAGCGCATGGAGAACGGCTCGTTTATCAATGTTGATTACTTCGAGCAGTTATTGGAGGAGATACGCGAGATTAGATTGTCTGAGCGTAACTTCTACCAAAAGCTGACTGATATTTATGCCACGGCTATAGACTACAACAAGGATGCACCCACGACGCGCAGGTTCTTCAAGAAAGTGCAGAACAAGATGCATTATGCCGTGCATGGACATACCGCAGCGGAACTCATCGTGGAGCGTGCGAACGCAGAGAAAGAACACATGGGACTGACAACCTGGGCAAAGGCACCCAATGGCAAGATTATAAAGACAGATGTTTCCATAGCCAAGAATTATCTGCGTGAGAACGAGTTGCAAGCCATGGGAAGGCTTGTCAATGCCTATCTTGACATTGCCAAGGATATGGCTGAACGTCATATTCCCATGACAATGGAGGATTGGGAGAAACGTATAGACAAATTCTTAGATGCAACTGACCGTGAGATACTTCAGGATGCAGGCAAGATTACGGCAGAATATGCCAAGGAGTTTGCCGAGTCAGAATTTGAGAAGTATCGTGTCATACAAGACCGTCTCTTCCGTTCCGACTTTGACCGCCTCACTGATTGCGATATGCCTACAATAAAGTTTGATTAATCTGTCGTTGTCATTATTTCCCCAAAACACTTGGCGGTTTGGAAAAGAAATAGTAACTTTGCAGCAATTTTTACCGAAAAGAAATACAAAGATGAAGAAAATATTATTTGCTTGTGCCATTGCATTAATGACCTTGGCATTAGTCGGATGTAAGTCCGAGAAGAGAATTGTAACTGGCAAGTGCCATATCATGGGAACCATTAACCCTAAGTTTAACGGGAAGAAAATCTTTCTCGTTCCAATGAACCGGCCCGCTACTATGGAGACTGTTGACTCGATGGTGGTGGAGAACGGGAAGTTTGAGTTTACCGCCGACACATGCGACTTGAGGGTGATACGCATTGACTATCACTACCGCACAGGTGTGCAGGACCTGCTCGTAGTGACTGAGCCAGGAGATCTCGTGGTGAACATCGACAGCATCAGCTCGTCAAAGGGCACTCCTCAGAACGACTCACTGCAGGCATGGAAGGAAAGGACAGAGAGATTCAACATGGAGTGTTCGCCCTTTATGATTGAAGGACGCAATGCCGAGAAAGCAGGCGACATGGCTACCGCTGAGTCTATGAAGGCAAAGCTCGACAGTTTGCGTCGCGACTACCGCAGGGCATCCAACGCCATGGGAGAGAGCATGAAGGGAACAAGTCTTGGCGACTTCCTTCTTAAACAATTCCCAAAGACTTATAAGAAGAAAATGCCGGATGGAAGCATTGAGGAAGTCGCGTTTTTTTGAATTAGGAATTAGGAATGAGGAATTATTTTAGGGCGATAATCACTGCATTATTTGGCATCGCGGCATGCTTGTTCTGGGGCTTGGGCTATCCTGAAGCACTGAACTATCAGGAGCAGAACCAACTGTGGCTTACTACCTGCGAATACTTTCGGGAGCGCATGGCAGTACCGGGGGGATTGGCTGATTATGTCAGCGAGTTTTTGGTGCAGTTCTATTATGTGCCTTGGCTCGGGGCATTACTTATCGGAGTGGTATATGCCGCAATGCAATGGCTGATGTGGATGACGGTGAGGAGATGGGACAAGACAGCATTTCCTATCACTTTTCTGTCGCCACTGCTTATGCTATGGCATCAGGGCGACATCGACACTCTTCTGTCTTTGCCCGTGGCTATAGTGATGACACTTGGGGCTACTGTCGCTATGGGCAATACAGGACGGAGGGCATATATAGCCGATGTGGTGGCAGTGCCTTTGTTATATTGGATGGCAGGTCCGGCTGCAATTATATATGTGGCTGTCCGCGGACTGCAATGCGGATGGAGACTGCTTATCGAGGATGCGGCACTAATCGCAATATCCGTCATGGCAGCATATTGGATTGTCGATTACCAATGGCCCCAGAGCATGATGATGACAGGCATCAACTATTACCGCATTCCGCTTATGGCTCCAGTGATGCAATATGTGGTGCTGATCACGCCCATAGCCATTGCCTTGGCGGCTTGGTTTAACCCCTGGAAAAATGAAGATACCTTCAAGGGCTCACGCAGATACCTGCGTTTGGCATTGCAGGTATCTGCGATGGTCATCGCAGGTATCTGCGCTGTGAACAAGGGTTTCGACCCGTTTATATATGAGATACTATGGCAGGACTCGATGGTGAGACAGGAACGATGGCACGACATCATCCACAGGGCAGAGAAACACCAACACGACATTGCCATGAGCAGCAACTGCGTCAACCTCGCCCTCGGTATGACGGGACAGTTGGCCGACCGTATGTTCACATTCAAACAGAGCGGCACCGACGCACTGCTTCTGCAGATGATGCGCGACAACATGTCTGACCTGCCCACGGCAGAGGCTTTCTGGCGATTGGGCATGGTGAACTCCGCCAAGAGATATATGACGGACATTCAGCAGTCGATACTCAACGCAAGACAGAGCGGAAGATGCACCAAACGCATTGCCGAATGTCATATCGTCAACGGCGACTACAAGGCTGCCGAAAAGCGACTGAACATACTTAAGAATACTATCTTCTACAGGGCTTGGGCTGAGGATGCCGAGACGTATCTATATAACGACGCCAAGGTGAACAGTCATGAGACATGGGGCAAGTTGCGCCGCTATCGCTTTAAGGACAGTCTCCTGTACAGCTATCCCGAAAAGCACAAGATGTTAGGACTGCTTTTCCAGCAGAACACCGACAACCGCCTCGCCCTCAGCTATTTTATGGGCCAACTGTTGCTCGACGGCGAATTCAACAGTTTTATGGGATATATGCAGTGGGTGCAGCAATACGGCGGCTACAGCCAAATGCCCTACGGATATGCCGATGCCTATCAGGCCATACAGCAGAAAGGCAATGTGCC
>JBJEAV010000048.1:0-1359 GCA_051869395.1 Prevotella sp. | reverse complement strand
GACTATATCGGCGTGACTATTCCCGCGGGGATTGCTCCCATGGACTTCAATGTGGAGGAAAGCGGTTGCGAAAAGGTGGATGTGATTGCCAAGGGAAGCAAGCAAGGCGAGATACATACGCAGGGCGAATGGGCGGAATGGGACATCGACGAATGGCACCAACTGACTCGCGATAACATCGGCGGAAGCATCGACATCACTGTAAGGGCAAAGAACGAAGACGGCATTTGGAAGGAATACCGATCGTTCAAGATGTATGTGAGCAAGTATCCGCTCGACGACTTCGGCATCACCTACCGCCGCATCCAACCGGGATATGAGGTGGGAGGAAATATCGGTATCTATCAGCGCGACATCCACTCCTTCGACGAATATCCCATGATGACCGAGACGGCACTGCCCGGCAAGTGCTTCAACTGCCACACCGCCAACCGCACCAATCCCCGACAATACACAGCACAGGTAAGGGGCGAAGGCGGCGGCACGCTCGTGGTGAAAGACGGCAAACAGACATGGTATGACACCAAGACCGACTCCACCAAGGCGGCGGGAAGCTATGCCTCGTGGCATCCCGACGGACGCTACTGCGCCTACGCCGTTAACTCGGTGCATCAGAGCTTCTTCACGGATAAGGACCATAACCTTGAGGTGTATCATAAGTTCAGCGACGTGATGGTGCTCGACACCGAGACCGACAAGCTGATACTCTCTCCCCTACTCTCCACCGCCGACTTGGAGATATTCCCTGCTTTCTCTGCCGACGGCAAGACGCTCTATTTCAGCACATCGAAAAACTGCAATGTACCGGCTGAATACGAGAAGGTGAAGTGCAGTCTTTGTGCCATCTCATTTGACGCCAAGACAGGACAATTTGGCGAGAAGGTTGACACACTGCTCAATGGTCCTGCCACCGACCGCAGTTATGTGCTTGCACGCCCGTCATACGACGGCAAATGGCTGATGTATTGCTCTGCCATGAGATGCAATTTCCCCGTAAGTCAGCGTGAGTCAGACCTTTGGCTTATGGACCTGCGCACCGGCAATACGAGAGCCATCACTGAGGTGAACACCGACAAGTCGGAGAGCTATCACAACTGGAGCAGCAACAGCCATTGGTTTGTGTATTCATCCAAGGGTCAGGACGGCACCATCTCGCGCGCCTACTTCGCCTCCATCGACGACAACGGCAAGATAACCAAGCCCTTCCTCCTCCCCCAGCGCAACCCGAGGAAGACCGACACCGACAACCTCGACTCCTTCAACTGTCCCGACTTCACACAGACAAAGGTTGACTTCGACATCCGCACCGCCCGCAATCAGCTTACTTCAACAGAACGCAGGAAGTGTAGTATAAGATAA
>JBJEAV010000047.1:0-4488 GCA_051869395.1 Prevotella sp. | reverse complement strand
GCAACGGCACGCAAATTGGCTAACACCACCAAGACCGCCCCGCAGATGGGCTCAATCACTCCGAGACTACTCCTCAAACTGTTGCCTTGGATCCAGGTGGAAAGTGGAACATATAGAGTTAACCGCACTAAGGTAGAACTGAAGAAGGAAGAGCGTGTGGAGGTGGAATACCTCGATGGCGTACCATCGTTCCGCGCAAAGAGCCTCAAGGGCATTCCTGTGTTCTCGCGCATCGACGAGGGCGTGGTGAGACGCATTGCAAAACTGTTTGTCACTGAGGAGGTTGAACTTGGCAACTATCTCATCAAAGAAGGTGAGGATCCGCAGAAGTTCTTCATCGTGGCAAGCGGACAGGCTGAGGTTATCAGCAAGGGTGTGCACGGTGAGGAGTTGCGCATTGCCCTGCTTGGCGAGGGTGAATACTTCGGTGAGGCTGATTTGCTCAACGACACTCTCTCTGGAGTAACCGTGCGTAGTGTCACTCCTTCGGTGTTCTTCACATTGGAGAGCAGCGAACTGGAGAAGATTGTAAAGGAAGTGCCCGACTTCCGCGAGCAGTTCCAGAAGGCAGTAGATGAGCATCTGCGTCTGAAGGCTACGGTCAATCAGCATGGTGAGCGTCATATAGATCTTGTCAGCGGACATGAGGAGGATAACATCATTCCAGAGACTTATATCGACTATGAGGAGAATCCCACAGAGTATTCTCTCAACACACTGCAGACAGTCGTTAGGGTACACACCCGTGTGAGTGACCTCTATAACAATCCCTTCAACCAACTCGAACAGCAGCTCAGACTTAGCATCGAGAGTATCAAGGAACGTCAGGAGTGGGAACTCATCAACAACCGCAAGTTCGGACTTTTGGCAAGTGTGGATCCCGGCTATCGCATTTCCACCCGCTACGGTTCGCCCACTCCCGACGACCTCGACGAATTGCTCTCGCTCGTATGGAAGAGTCCGTCGTTTTTCATCGCCCATCCTCGTGCCATCGCCGCCTTCGAGCGTGAGTGTACATGGCGTGGTGTTCCACCCGAGACAACCGACCTCTTCGGCACCAAGGTCATCCTGTGGCGCGGAGTTCCAATCATCCCGAGCGACAAGGTGGAGATTCAGGGACAGTATCTCACCAACCGTGGTGTGGGTATCACCAATATCATCCTCGTGCGCACAGGCGAGAAGGAACAGGGAGTGGTTGGTTTGCACCAGAGCGGAATCCCCGGCGAGATTGCCCCGTCGCTCTCAGCCCGTCTGATGGGATTGGACAAGTATGGTGTGGCATCATATCTGCTGACCAAGTACTTCAGTCTCGCCTCTCTCACCGACGATGCCATCGCCGTGTTGGAGAATGTCGAGGTAGGCTACTATCATGACTATCAGCACCGCAACAAGGTGGAGAAATAATATAAAGTAAGAACAACAATCTTTCAAAGATGAACATATCCGAATTAGATAACACTTTCGTTGGGTCGGAGCTTGGCGACATCGGACGCTTGCGTCAGATAGCCTCCAAGTTCTGCCCCGCTCCGGTCCTCCCAGCCACCGTTCCCGGCGATTTTGTCGCCGGGCCTCCCTCCCGTCTCCCCGTCTCCCCATCCCCCGACGATGCCCCCGATTCCATCGACCTCAGCTCTCTCGAGCTTCCCGACGGCTTCGGCATAGGCATCCCCGAGATTGACTCCGTGAGCCACATCAACTACGAGGATACCGACTCAATCAGCGTCTCTGAGATACGCAAGGACTTCCCAGTTCTCCAGAAGCATGTCAACGGTCATCCCCTCGTATGGTTCGACAATGGAGCCACAACCCAGAAACCGCAACAGGTGATAGATGCCATCAGCGACTATTACTCCAACTACAACAGTAATATCCACCGTGGAGCCCACACCCTTGCCGCCCAGGCCACTGATGCCTACGAGGGAGCGCGTGAGAAGGTGCGCAAGTTTATCAATGCCTCATCTGCCGACGAGATTGTCTTTGTCAGAGGCACCACCGAGGGCATCAACCTCGTGGCTCAGACCTTCGGCAGGAAGTTCGTTGGAGTGGGGGATGAGGTCGTCGTATCCACCCTCGACCATCATGCCAATATCGTGCCTTGGCAGCAGATATGCAAGGAGAAGGGAGCAAAGCTAAGGGCTATCCCTGTCAATCAGAACGGCGACTTGATACTCGAGGACTACGAGCGCATCATCGGTCCGCACACCAAGTTTGTCTCCGTGGGACATGTAAACAACACCTTCGGCACTATCAACGACGTGAAGCGAATAATAGATGTGGCACACCGCTACAATGTCCCCGTACTTATCGACGGAGCGCAAAGCATAGCCCACACAAAGGTTGACGTGCAGGAGCTTGGAGCAGACTTCTTCGTGTTCTCCGGTCATAAGATATATGCCCCCACAGGTATTGGCGTGGTATATGGACGCAAGGACTTGCTCGACATTCTTCCCCCATGGCAGGGAGGCGGTAATATGATTAAGGATGTGACGATTGAGGAAACTCAGTTCAATGCTCCGCCCGCTCGATTCGAGGCAGGAACGCCTAATGTGGCGGATGCCATCGGACTTGGTGCAGCCCTCGACTATGTCAGTCGTGTGGGAATGCATAACATCGAGCGCCATGAGCACGAACTCACTGAATATGCCCGTCAGCAACTCGGTGCTATTTCCGGTTTGACGCTCATAGGCAATCCCAAGAACCGCGTGAGTGTGGTGAGCTTCGAACTCGATGGCATTCCTACTCCCGAGGTTGGCCAGCTCTTGGACAAGGAAGGCATAGCCGTTCGTGCCGGACATCACTGCGCCCAGCCAGCCCTTCGTGCCTTAGGCTACGAGATGAGCGTCCGCCCGTCCTTCGCCTTCTATAATACGAAAGACGAAATCGACCGTCTCGTCATAGCCATAAGAAAAATTATTGCTAATAGTTGAAAAGTAAAAAAGTTGACGAGCTTACTCGTCAACTTTTTTACTTTTCTTCATACAGCAACTGCTGCCGTCGAAGCAATGCGTACACACCTTGCACTTCGGCAGTCCGATAGATTCAATCAGAGTCTCTATCTTATTGAATCTCAGGGTTGTCAATCCGAGCCTGCGTGCAATCTCATCCACCATTCTCTTGTATTCCGGTGAATCCGTTGTCGCATATTCCTTCAGCTTGGCATCCTTGTCACCCTCGAAGTCCTGGATGATGCGTCGTGTGATAAGCTCAAGGTCGCTCTTCGACGATGTGAATCCGATAAACGGACATCCATATACCAACGGTGGACATGAAATGCGGGCATGCACCTCTTTAGCTCCACATTCAAAGAACGTGCGCACGTTGTCGCGCAACTGTGTTCCCCTGACGATAGAGTCGTCGCAGAACACCACCCTGTTGTCCTTCATTATGGCACGGTTGGGGATGAGTTTCATCTTTGCCACAAGGTCGCGTCGCGACTGGTTGCCGGGGGTAAAGCTGCGAGGCCATGTGGGAGTGTATTTCAGCACGGCACGCTTGTATGGAATCTTATGTCCCTCGGCATATCCCAAGGCGAAACCCACTCCCGAATCTGGTATTCCGCACACGAGGTCGGCAGGTGTGTCATCCTCCTCGCCGAGCATCTTTCCGCATCTCTCCCTCACGTCCTCGGTGTTTATTCCCTCATAGTCGCTTGCGGGGAATCCGTAATATACCCAAAGGAACGAGCAAATCTGCGAGCATCCCGATGGAGCCTGCAACTGTTCCATCTCAGTGGCCCTGAGCCTTACTATTTCTCCCGGCTCAACGTCCCTCACCACCTCAAAGTCGAGGTTGGGGAATGCCGTTGTCTCGCTTGTTGCGGCGTATGCGCCTGGTTTCTTGCCTATTACGATTGGAGTGCGCCCCATGAAGTCGCGGGCCGCAATGATGCCGTCCTCGGTGAGGATGAGCATGGAGCACGAGCCTTCTATGCGTTCAAACACCTTGTTGATGCCGTCCACGAAGTCCTTGCCCATGTTGATGAGCAGTGCCACCAGTTCGGTCTGGTTTATTTTGTTAGCCGACAGCTCACTGAAGTGCATCCCCTGCGACAGCAGTTCGTCTGCAATCTCGCGCAGGTTGTTGATTTTCGCCACGGTCACCACCGCATATCTTCCCAGATGGGAATTGACGATAATCGGTTGAGGGTCTGTGTCGCTTATCACTCCCAGTCCCTGGTTGCCAGCGAAACTGTCGAGTTCGTCTTCAAATTTCGACCTGAAATAGTTTCTCTCAAGACTGTGGATAGACCTTGAGAATCCCTTTTCCTTGTCAAAAGTCACCATTCCCGCACGCTTGGTGCCGAGGTGAGAGTTGTAGTCTGTACCGTAGAACAGGTCATTGACGCAGTCCAACTTTGATATGGTACCAAAGAATCCACCCATAAATAATTCTATTGTAGCGTTATTTTAATATAATTGTATTTTCGGGCTGCGAAGTTACTGCTTTTTTCTGAAATATCCAAGAAAAAGTGGAAAAAACATAGAAAAA
>JBJEAV010000046.1:0-4524 GCA_051869395.1 Prevotella sp. | reverse complement strand
ATGACAACATTGTTTATTGGCGGAATAGGCATGCAGGAAGTGCTGCTTATCGCATTGGTGGTGCTGCTGTTCTTTGGCGGCAAGAAGATTCCCGAGCTCATGAAGGGCCTTGGCAAGGGCGTGCGCTCGTTCAAGGAGGGAATGAACGAGATGGAAAAGGACATCAAGGAAAAGCCTGAGGAAGAGAAGAAATGAGTAAGGACGAGGGATTGAGCTTTTGGGATCATCTCGACGTGTTGCGCACGATAATCATCCGTATTATCGTCGTGACTGTCCTCTGCGGCATTGTGGCATTCCTGTTCAAGGATGAACTCTTTGCCGTGGTGCTCGCTCCGCGCAATCCCGACTTCATTACCTATCGCCTCTTGGCACGAGTGAGTGGATTGTTCGGTGGAGATGCCCCCGATAATCCAGTCATCCAGTTGATTAACACAGGACTCGCCGAGCAGTTTGTCATCCACATGAAGACAGCCCTGTGTGCGGGAGTGCTCTGCTCGTCGCCCTACACTCTCTACCAACTCTTCCGTTTCGTCTCTCCGGCACTCTATGCCAACGAGCGCAGGTTTGCCGTCCCCATCGTCCTCAATGGCTATGTGATGTTCATGCTTGGCGTGTTGCTAAGCTATTATCTCATATTCCCCCTCACGTTCCGTTTTCTCGGCACATACCAAGTGAGCGATGATGTGGTGAATATGATTTCCCTGCAGTCGTATATGAGCACTCTCACGCTGATGAGCATCTCGATGGGCATAGTGTTCGAGATGCCCGTAGTGGCATGGCTTATGGCTCGCATGGGTTTGCTCACAGCCTCGTTCATGACCCGCTACCGCCGCCATGCCATAGTGGTCATCCTCACCGTGGCAGCAATAATCACCCCAACATCCGACATCTTCACCCTCCTGATGGTCTCCCTCCCCATGTGGCTGCTCTACGAACTGAGCGTGTGTATAGTAAGGGTAAGCACAAAGAAAGTTTAGTATATATAAAAAATCGGCGGATTTGTTTGGATATATGAAAATTAATGAGTAACTTTGCCGAAAAATTAAAAAGCACGATTATGAAGTACCCAATTGGAATGCAAAGCTTTGAGCGAATTAGAGAAGGCGGTTTTGTCTATATTGACAAGACTGCAATGTTGTATGATTTAGTTAGTACAGGCTCTATCTATTTCCTCAGTCGTCCCCGCCGTTTCGGCAAGAGTCTGCTTATTTCTACTCTCGAGAACTATTTCCTCGGACGCAAGGAACTCTTCCAAGGGCTTGCCATCGACTCTCTTGAGAAGGAATGGGCTGAATATCCCGTGTTTCATTTGGACTTTAATGGTATTAACTTCAAGAAATCAGACGCATTGGAAATAACCTTGAATAAATTCCTTGAGGATGGCGAGAAAAGGTATAATATTAATCCCGATACGTCAGAGCCGGGAATCCGCTTTAATGAAATATTGGAGGCCGCCCACGAAAAGACCGGCAGACGTGCCGTGGTTCTTATTGATGAATATGACATGCCTCTGCTCGAAGTGATGAATACTGGCATACCTTCTCCCGTGGTTGAAGGAGATATAAAAACACTCGAAGATTACAACCGCAATATACTGAAAGGCTTCTACAGTGTTTTCAAACTCGCCGACAAGCATCTGAGATTTGTCCTTCTGACAGGCGTGACGAAGTTCTCTCAAGTCAGCGTGTTCAGTGGATTCAACCAACCTGACGACATAAGTTATGACAGCAATTACGAGGCTCTTTGCGGCATCACTAAGGATGAATTGCTCTCAGTGTTCAAGGATTCGATAAAGGAGTTGGGCGAGGCTAACGGCATGAGCGAGGAAGAAACCATAGCAATGCTGAAGCGCAAGTATGACGGCTATCATTTTAGTAAAAAAATGAAGGATATTTTCAATCCTTTCAGTATTCTCAAATGTTTTAAGAAAAAAGAATTTGATAATTATTGGTTCTCTACCGGCACTCCTACTTATCTTGTGCGTCTTCTGTCTGACAACCACGAGAATGTAAATGAACTTGCGGGCAAGGATTATTCCGCCGCTGAATTTGTTGATTATAAGGCAACAAAGCAAAAACCTTTACCGATGCTTTATCAGAGTGGTTATCTGACCATAAAGGGCTATGACCCTCTATTGGACGTATATCGCCTTGATTTCCCCAACGAGGAAGTAAGAAGCGGTATGACATCGGCTTTGGCATCTGATTATTTCAGCCCAGAGAACTACTCGGACTCATGGATAGTTGATGTGACCCGTACTCTTCTAAGCGGAGACCTCGAAAAGTTCAAGCTCCAGCTCACCGCCTTCCTTGCAAACGTTTCCTATCGTTTCCAGCGCAAGCAGGATGCCATGGAGTGCGAGCGTCATTTCCAATACACCTTCTATCTCATCATGTGCTTGCTCGGCAGATACAACACATACATCGAAAAAGAGACAAGCCAAGGGCGCATCGACTGCATACTCGAATGTCCCGACTATGTCTATATCTTCGAGTTCAAGCTCAACTCCACCGCCGAGGTAGCCTTGAAGCAGATAGAGGAAAAGAATTACGCCCTGCCATACGCAGCCGACGCACGTAAGATATATAAGGTGGGCATCAGCTTCTCGTCGGAAACGGGCACGGTCAACGACTTCGACTATTCTCCACGCTTATAAACAACGGAATTTAAAATAATCGCCAAATAAAGATATAGTGTGTTTTGTATGAACAGAGTCTGTCCCCTGTTCACCCCTGTTCACTCAGGGCTGCTTCGCCTGAATTCAATAGTACAATTCTGTAAAAAAACAGATACAAATCCATAAAAAAACGTGGAAACATTTGGCGGAATCGTTTTTTATTCCTACCTTTGCATAAAAAATTATAGAACTTATGAGAAAAAGACTTTCGATAATTGCTTTTATGTTCTTGGTCGTGCTGACAATGTCGGCACAAGGCAAGGCTAAGTATGTGTTCTACTTTATCGGTGACGGTATGGGTGTCAACCAGGTGAATGCCGCAGAGACCTATTTGGGGGCTTTGCAGGGACGTATCGGTATCGAGCCACTGTGCTTCCCCTCATTCCCATACACTGCCCTTGTGAATACACAAAGCTCAACAAACGGAGTGACCGACTCGGCTGCCGGAGGTACTGCCTTGGCTTGTGGAAAAAAGACTAAGAACGGCACATTGGGCATGTTGGATGACCTGACCACGTCGATAACAAGCATTGCCGACTGGGCACACAATTCGGGTGCAGCAGTGGGAATTGCCACAAGCGTTGCCATCGACCATGCCACTCCCGCCGCGTTTTATGCCCACGTGAAAGAACGCCACGAGCAATACACTATCGGCAAGCAACTGGTGGCAAGCCAGAATGATTTCTATGCCGGATCTGACTTCACTATACCCACCGACCCTGAATATCCCAATACACCCAGCCTGTATAAGGAGGCTGCCGACAAGGGATTCACCATCGCGAGAGGCTATGCCGACTATCTTGACAAGGCAAAGGGCGCAGGAAAGATGATTCTCTTGCAGACTGAAGAGGCGAGCAAGATTGACCATTACAGCATACCTTATGCGCTCGACCGCAAGGACAATGACCTGACACTGACCGACATAACCCGAGCCGGAATCGACTTCCTGATGAAGAAGCAGGGAGAGAAGAACGGCTTCTTCATGATGGTTGAGGGCGGAAAGATTGACTGGGCATGCCATGCCAACGACTTGGCGTTCATACCGGAAGTGATTGACATGGACAACGCCGTGAAGGTGGCATACGAATTCTATAAGCAGCATCCCGACGAGACTCTTATCATCGTCACTGCCGACCATGAGACTGGAGGACTCGTGTTGTCAAGAGGTCTGTATGAACTTCATCTTGACGTAATCGGAAACCAACGCATCACTATCGAGCGACTGGGCAAGGAACTGCACAAGATGCACGACGTGCAGGGTGACAAACTGGAGTGGAATACCGTGAAGTCATTCATCGCCGAGAATTTCGGATTCTGGAATAAGGTGAAACTCACTGACGAACAGACTAAGAGACTTGAGGATGCCTTCCAGAAGATAATGAACGGCACATCCAAGGATTTGCAGACCCTGTATCAGAAGGATGACGAACTGGCTGTGACCGTGCGCAATATCCTTGCGGAGTGTGCCCTCGTGGGCTGGCAGGTGACAAGCCATAGCAATGGCTACGTGCCCTGCTTTGCCATAGGAGTCGGTGCCGAACAGATTCATGGACGTATCGACAATACCGAGATATGCAAGATAGTTGCGGGAATAGCAGGATGGAAAGCTGATTAGTTTTCTTTCTGATATTCCTCCCACTGTTTCATAGCCTCCTTCCAGTCGGTGGCACCGTTGTCGATTGCCTCCTGCTCCTTGGCGGCTTCGTCGCGAGCCTTGTCGCGCGCGCGCTTCTCCTTCATGGCGGCTATGGTGGCATCGTCGAGGATTTGGATTGCACCTCGCTTTATGGCTTCGTGCAGTTCCTCCTCGCCGAAGGCCTTGCCCTGGACGTTGAAGTCGGAGATGT
>JBJEAV010000045.1:0-4555 GCA_051869395.1 Prevotella sp. | reverse complement strand
TCCATTGCTGAATATTTTGCGCCACTGTCCTTTAGAATCTTCAAGCGCACTTTGATATCGTAGAGCATGGATGTGTTGTCGGGATTGACGTACTTGTTGGTGCCGGATGGGGCGAAGCTGTTGTCGTCGAGCGAGCCTTCGCCACCGCTGCCTAACGCACTGAATCCTCCTGAGAGTTTGTAGGATACATCTACTGACTTATAGAGCACTACGGCTTCAACTTCGGGGGCAAAGCTTACGCTGTTCAGATCCCATTCTTCGTTGGTGGGTTTTCCGAACTTGGTGTTCTGTGCGAATGACGATATACCAAAGGCACAGAACAATGAAATCAAGAAGAATAACTTTTTCATATCTTTGGTCTTATTATTTATGCTGCTAAACAAGCGGGGCAGGCTCGCTTGCCTGCCCCTATGAACAAAAATTTCACAATTAAGATGTGGGCTTATTAAGCCCATGGATTTTCTGTAGGATACGGCAGAGACTTCGGCTGGTTGTAGGCGATGTCCTGGATGCCGAGATACTTGAACACCTCGAAGAGAGTCTTGCCGATGTGAGAGAAGGCAACGGCTCCGTGGTGAGGATAGCCCTTCTGGATGAGGACGTGACGATAGAAGCGGCCCATCTCAGGAATAGCGAAGATACCGATGCCACCGAACGAGCGTGTGGGAACGTCGAGCACTTCACCCTCGGCGATGTAAGAGCGGAGGTTGCCCTGAGAGTCGCACTGCAGGCGATAGAATGTGATGTCGCTGGCTGCGATGTCGCCCTCGAGAGTACCACGTGTGAAGTCGGGCTCGCCACCGTTCTCAAGCAGACGGTTCTGGATGAGCTGATACTTGATCTTGCGGTTAGAGCACATCTTGCACTGGGGAGTGTTGCCGCAGTGGAAGCCCATGAAGGTGTCGGTGAGCTTGTAGCCATACTTGCCGATGATGTCCTCGTCGTAGATATACTTGGGCACAGAGTTGTTGATGTCGAGCAGAGTGACGGTGTCGTCGCTTGCGCACATACCGATGTACTCAGAGAGTGCTCCGTAGATGTCAACCTCACAAGCCACTGGAATACCGCGGCTCACGAGACGGCTGTTGACATAGCAAGGCTCGAAACCGAACTGGCTTGGGAATGCAGGCCAGCACTTGTCGGCGAATGCCACATACTGGCGTGAGCCCTTGTGCTCCTCAGCCCAGTCGAGCAGGGTGAGCTCGAACTGTGCCATGCGGCGGCTCAGGGTAGGATAGTAGCAGCCTTCGCCCATCTCCTTTGCCATGTCCTCGCATACGGCGTCGATGCGCGGGTCGTTCTCGTGCTTCTTGTAAGCCACGAGCAGGTCAAGCTCTGAGTTCTCCTCAACCTCAACGCCGAGTTCATACAAGCCCTTGATAGGAGCGTTGCAGGCGAAGAAGTCCTGAGGACGCGGACCGAAGGTGATAATCTTCAAGCCTTTGAGACCGAGGATGACGCGAGCCACGGGAACGAACTCAGCCATCATCTGAGCCACTTCCTCAGCAGTGCCTACAGGATACTCGGGGATATAGCCCTTGAGGTGGCGCATGCCGAGGTTATATGAGCAGTTGAGCATACCGCAGTAGGCGTCGCCACGACCGTTGATCATGTCGCCGTCGCCCTCAGCGGCTGCAACAAACATGCAGGGACCGTCGAAGTTCTTTGCAATAAGAGTTTCAGGAGTCTCAGGACCGAAGTTGCCGAGGAATACAACGAGTGCGTTGCATCCGGCTTCCTTCACTTCAGCCACAGCCTTGAGCATGTCTTTCTCGTTTTCAACTGTTGTCTGGCAGTTGAACAGGTCGCCCTTATAGGCTTTCACAATGTTCTCACGGCGCTGTGTTGACAGCGCGATAGGAAAACAGTCTCGGCTAACAGCGATAATGCCGAGTTTCACTTGAGGAATGTTAGTACTTTGCATAAAATTTTTTTTGTTATTAAAATGGTTTATAATTATTTCCTAAGAATAAATTTCTCTACTACGTGAGCCACACCATCCTCCTCGTTGGAGTAGGTTATATAGTCGGCGGCATCCTGCACCTCGGTAGATGCGTTTGCCATGGCAACCCCGAGTCCGGCATATTCTATCATGCCCTTGTCGTTATATCCGTCGCCGATGGCTATCATTTCCTCGCGTGATATGCCGAGGTTGGCGATGAGACGTGCCAACGATTGTGACTTCTCTATGCCCATAGGCACACATTCGAGGAAGAATCCCGAAGAGCGATAGACGAGGATGCGACCCTGCATCTTGGTGGCGAGCCTTAGTTCGAGTTGGTGGAGCGGTTTGGGGTCGCCCACGATGAGGCACTTGTTGATGGGGAACTCCACCTGGCGGGGGAAGTCGTCATACTGCACTACTGGCATCTTGTTGATGAACGCCTCGTGGAGCACATACTTGTCCTGCTTGCGTGTGGCGGCAATGCCTTCGCCCTGATATGTGAGTATCTCCATTCTCGCAGCCTTCGCCTCATTATAGAGGATGGGCACAAGTTCGGGAGCCAACACCTTATTATATATAGTATCGCCCGTGCGGCAGCTGATAATCTTTCCGCCGTTGTAGGCGAGAATGTATCCGTCGTGGTCGGCGAGGTGGAGCTGAATGGCAAGAGGCATGATGCCGAATGTGGGTCGGCCGGATGCCAAAACAACCTTGACACCCAGTTCCTGAGCCTTCATCAAGGCATTGTAGGTCTTAGGTGTTATTTCCTTTTTCTCGTTGGTTAGTGTGCCGTCCAAGTCGAGCACAATCATCTTATATGCCATTCTTTCTTGTAATTTTGCGCAAAGATAATACTTTTAATTCAAATTATGACAATCATGGCAATATCTTTTGCTTTATTTAACACTAATGCTTGCAACTTTTAGCTTTGTTGTAGCGTCAAAAGGGTGAAATGTAGATAAAGTTGACGAGTTGACAAGTTGACGAGTTGACAAGTTGATAAGTTGACGAGTTAATACAAATAAAATTATATAAGAAAGAATATGAAAAAGATAACATTTATGACAATGGCAATGGCATCGGCTTTGATAGCCGGAACATCAGTAACTCTCGCCTCTTGTTCGGAGGCAAGTAATTTGAAGACATCGTTGAAGGCAGAATTTGACGACAACGATGCTGACGACGGAGTGATAGTGACCCAAAACCGCAAGGTGGGTAATTTCACTGCCATCCGTATTGAGGGTTCGCCCACGGTGAGATTCGTTCAGGGCGACAAGTTTGAGGTGAAGGTGAAGGGCAAGAAGGAACTTGTAGAGAAGATAAAGACCGAGGTTGAAGGCAACCGCCTCGTGGTGAGCCTTAAGAGCAAGATCTCGTTCAACTTCTTCAACAACAAGCACAAGAAGTATATGCCTGTGATTTATGTCACATCTCCCGACCTTGTGGGAGTGGAGTTGGCAGGCTCGGGTGATTTCATCAGCGACGGAGCCATCGACACCGACCGTCTTGACGTCAAATTAGCAGGTTCGGGCGATGTGGATTTCAATGGCAATGTCATTTGTGACGACCTGAAGGTGGAACTCAACGGTTCGGGTGATGTGGATATAAAGAATGTGGAGGCTATCACGTCGAGTCTGAAGTTGGTTGGCTCTGGTGATATCGATGTAAAACAGAAGAACGTGGAGCATACCAAGATCCAGTTGATTGGTTCGGGCGACATCAAGGTGTCGTTTGACAACTGCCGTGATGTGGAGAGTAGTCTTGCCGGTTCGGGCGACGTCACTCTCAAGGGCAATATCACAGGGCGTCTCGACAAGGCAAAGGCTGGTTCGGGCGACTATATTATTGAGTTACGCAAATAAAATAGCCATTTATTAGCAAAAAAAGACAAACATCTTTCCTGATTTCATTATTTTTTATTAATTTTGCACCCAAAATTGGTAAAAAGATGAAATACGCTATTATAGCAGCAGGAGAAGGCAGCCGACTGGCAGCTGAAGGAATAGAGCAGCCGAAACCACTCGTAGAGGTGGATGGCAAGGCTTTAATTGACAGACTTATCGGGATATTTATGGATAATGGTGCCGAGGAGATTGTAGTGATATGCAACGATATGACTACAATGGTTCCGCGGCACCTTATTGATATTCAGCGTGACGGACTCCGTGGGCGTCCCATACCACTGAGGTTCGTGGTGAAGAGCACTCCAAGCTCGATGCATAGTTTCCACGAAATCAGCCAGTATCTCACTGAAGGCACGTTCTGCCTCACAACCGTTGACACCATCTTCCGCGAGGAGGAGTTCGGTGCATACGTTGAAGAGTTGAAGAGAGTGACTGAATCAGGCGAGGCTGACGGACTGATGGGAGTGACCGACTATATCGACGACGAGAAACCGCTGTATGTGGATGTGGATGAGGAGATGACCGTCAAGGGATTCCTCGACAAGTCGGACACATGCCGTTTTATCTCAGGAGGTATATACGGCTTGACTCCCAAGGCGATAGAAACGCTCAACGGATGTATGGAGCGAGGTGAGAGCAGGATGCGCAATTTCCAGAGGGCGCTGATAAAGGACGGACAGAACCTAAAGGCATATAAGTTCTCGAA
>JBJEAV010000044.1:0-4567 GCA_051869395.1 Prevotella sp. | reverse complement strand
TGTGACAGCGACCGCAGGTCTCGATGTAAGGCCTGTTGTCAAACATTTATTCATCTCCCTTTGCCCGACTGACATAAAGGCAAAGGCTTAATTGGTTAAAATCAACATGGAAAAGAAAAAGCCGTGTGGCCCGTTTAGGGCAGACGTCGTGGGCAGTTTCCTGCGACCGTCAAAATTGAGCTACATGCGTAGCTTTGTTCCGAAAGGCAAACTTTCGGACGGTGAGTTGAAAATCGTTGAGGATGAGTGTATCCGTCAACTTGTAGAGCAACAGAACAAGGCTGGTTTGAAGACTGCCACCGACGGCGAGTACCGCCGTTCCTACTGGCACCTCGACTTCTTCTGGGGCTTCAGTGGCGTGGAGCACAATACCTTGAAGCATGGGTATTTTTTCCACGATGAAGAGACGCGTAACGATAGTTGCCAACTCACGGGAATGGTCAACTTCAACCCTCGCCATCCTTTCCTCGACCACTTCCGTTTCCTGCTCGACATCACTCCGCCTGACATGCAGCCGCGTGTTGACATTCCCGCCCCGGCACAGATGTATGCCGAACTGCTGCGCGAGAGCAATGCCTTGATGGTAAGAACGATTTACGGAAACAGACACTACGACTTGATGGACGACATTGCCAATGCCTACCGCCGTACCTTGCTTGCCTTCTACGACCTCGGTTGCCGCCACATCAAGCTCGACGACTGCACCTGGGGCATGCTCTGCGACCGCAGTTTTTGGGAAAAGATGGCGGGAACAGGCTATGATGCCGAACGGCTTCAGGAAGAATATCTTTATGTGAACAACAAAGCGATAGAGAACTTGCCTAATGACCTTCTCATCTCGACGCATGTGTGCCGAGGCAATTATCACTCCACATGGGCGACATCTGGTGACTACGAGCCTGTAGCTGAGACACTCTTCGCCAAGGAAAACGTCAAGGCGTTTTATCTTGAGTTTGACGACGAACGCTCTGGCGGTTTCCGTCCGCTAAGGTTCGTTCCCGAAGACAAAAAGGTAGTACTTGGTCTCATCACCACAAAATCACCATTATTAGAAGACCCGGTAGTGGTGAAAAGGCGTATTCAAGAGGCATCACAATACGTTCCAATGGAAAACCTCTACCTTTCTCCGCAATGTGGCTTCGCCTCAACGGAAGAGGGTAACCAGCTGACAGAGAAAGAGCAATGGCTGAAGATAAGGCTTGTGCAACAGATTGCCGAAGAGGTGTGGCAGTCTTAAAAGTAGCCTTAAATAAAAAGACAATAGTAGGCGGTACAGGGGACAATCCCCTGTACCGAACTTAATCCTCTGTAAAATCCACCGCCCGGTTGATATAGTCGTTGAAAGGCTTTACGGTCTTGAACAGTTCTGCCACACGTTCGACGAGATCAGGCTTGAGAATGAAATCATTGTCGAGGTAAGTGACCAACGAGAAACTCTTCAGACGCATGAAGTCAGCGTATGGTGCATCGGCAGGATAATCCTTCGGCACTCGCTTCAGTGCTCCGTCCATATCCACCTTAAACGAAGGGTCGGCCACATCAAGGACATCCGTCTTGAACTCCTCCCATCCGAAGCTGATGTCCTCACGAAGCATCTTGACCACGTGTGGGGCGAAGAAATAGTTTCCCGATGCAATCATGTGGCAATGAGGGTATTCATCCCCTGAGCTGGTGCCCACATGGAAGTAGTAGCCGGCGTGCATGGATTTAATAATTCCAAAAATGTAGCAAGTGGCGACAAAGATACAAATAAATATCAGAACAAGTGTAACTTTCGCCCTTAAAAATATTTAATACCACATTTTTATAGGTCTCCTTGACCTAAAACTCCAACTTATAGCTGATATTGGGCAGGGAGAAGTTGAAAGTCATCGGCTTGAACGTGTCCTCGCGATAGGCATATTCGTAGCCGTAAAAACTCTTCGTGCCGGTGCAGTTGATGTGCTTGATGCTGAACTCGTGGGTCACGGCTCGCCGGTTGATCCGATAGCTGACAGTGTAGTGGAGGATGAACATCGGTGAGCGCTGGAGGGAATATGATTGCGACTCGTCATACTGCACCTCATAGTCGGGATGTGCAAGGGTGGCGGCACGGTCGATGGGCGAATAGCGGTCGCCGCCCTGGAGGGTAGCCTTCACATTCACGCTGAGCATGTTGTTGCCGCTACGGCCGAGCATCCACTCCTTGCCGCCAAGCATGTTGACGATATATCCTCGGTCGAAGGCTGTGTGACGCCAAACTCCGTCGCCTCCCTTGTACTTGCTGCTGAAGAATGAACCGCTGAACATCCATACCAACCGTTGTTAAGATAGCGTTCGACGGTAAGGTCAACGCCAAAGTTGCGTCCCTTCCCCTTGTTCACCAATGGCTTGTCGAGATAGAACTCCTGGCGGTTGAGCACTGAATAGGGTTTACCTGGTTCCACGGGCACGTCGAAGAGCAGTTGCGCGTATGGCTCTATCTTAAGGTTCCAGTTGTCGTTTATCTTGTATGCGAATGTCATCATCGCATGGTGGCTGCGGGTGAATCCGAGGTCTTTGTTCACCAGCTCGTCTGTCTCCACGGGAGTGTCGTCCCAGTTGCCCGTGTCATTGGGGTTGGAGAGTCGGCGGGTGAAATAGATGTCGAGTTTCTCAGCCCTGCTGTGCAGTCCGTAGGCAAAGGCGAGCGTGGTCTTTGGTGATGTCTTGACTGAAATGCCAAGGCGAGGCTCTATCACTGTTGCACTGTTGAGGGCGAGGTGCTGCATGTTGACTCCGAGGTTGAGCGTGGTGCGGTTGCCGAGGTTGAGCGAGTGGGTGGTGAAGACGGTGAGCAGTCCCGTGGTGCCGTTGTTGTCGCAGATGGTATGCAGTTCACCCTGTGCCTTGTATGCCTCTTTCAGTTTCACGTCGAAGAGCATGGCGGTGTATGATGCGCCAAACTGAGCATTCCACTTGCTTAAAAAGCGGTGCGAGTATGTCGAGCGGGCGCAGATGTTCATATATTTTCTGTTGCCGGTGAAATAGGGCGAACGTGTCAGTCCGTCGGTGGTCTCGCTGTTGAAGTCGAAATTCTCTGGAAGGTTGTAAGTGTCGGTCAGCAAGTCGTCGTTGCTGAATGTAATTCCCAAGTTGCTCTTAAGCATACCGTGCGGCATGCTCAATGAGTGGTTAATGCCCATTGCTCCCATATACTGGTCGCTCTCGGCATACGACTCATCCTGTTTTGAGTCCCATTCCGAGGGCTTGTCTCCATTATGAAAACGGTCGATGTATCCCGTTCCCCATACCGAAAAGACACCTGCCTTGGCGGTAGGCAGATAGAACTTGAAGTTAAGGTCTTGATAGTCCATCACCTGTCCTTGCATGTCAATCATTCCGAGCTGGTTGGCAAGTCCGGTCATGGAGTATCTGTAGTTGAAAAGATATGAAGCACCTGTCTTGCGGTTGACAGGACCTTCGCTCGCGATGTCAATTCCGCCTACGCCCAACTGCACTGCATGTTCGTGTTTCTGGTCGTTGCCCTTGCGCATCTTCATGTCGAACACTCCCGACACGGCATTGCCATACTCAGCGGGGAAGGCTGACGTGAGGAAGTCGGAATTACCGATACACATGGCTGAAAGCGACGAGAATATGCCGCCGCCAAGTACTGAAATGTCTGAAAAGTGGTTGGGATTCGGTATCTCCATGTCTTCCAGGTGCCATGCCAAGAGATGTGGGGCGTTGCCATGAATGGAGATACCGTTGGTCGCTCCTCCCGAAGCCACTCCGGCAAAGGCTGTGGCAAGGCGTGCGGGGTCATCGAATCCTCCGGCATAGCGGCTTGTCTCCTCCACGCTGAACATACGTCCACCTGTGAGCACCATACGGTTGAGGGCTTTCTCCTTGGTCACCTTGGGGCGAATGACCACATCGCGCAGTTCCTGCACCGACTCGTTCAATATGATTTCCACGTATGTCTCCTTGGCGGAAGTAACCAAGAGTTCGTTCATCTCAACGGTTTCATATCCCACAAACTGGCATCTGAGGTTATGCCTTCCCACGGGAACATTATCTATATGGAAATGTCCCATACTGTCGCTGACAGCCTTAAACCGTGAGTCATCGGTAAGGATTATGGTAGCATAAGCCACCGGTTCATGGTTGATGGCACTATTGATGGTGCCTCGCATTCTTTGTGATGCTGTTTGAGCGTTCATCACATTTGCAATCGTCAATAGCAGTGCAATCAATGCACACAATCTTGTTCTTTTTCTTAATACAATCATTACTTTTTTACCTAATTACCTATTAAAATACTTTGAAATCAGGGTGCAAAGTTATTGTATTTTTTCCTATCCCAAGTCTAATTCAGCGTCTTTCTTTTTGTTCTGGGACACATTGCCCCATCGTGTGACGAACGGTATGGGGCAATGTGACGAAATGCTCATTTATGTGACGAATGGAATGTCAGATCACTCTGTTATCCCAAACATTGTTTCAATCATCTTTGTTCCGCTCCCTGTTCGGAAAATGTTTTTGCGCACCGCTCTTATTGCATTCATGGATTCATTGTCTTCAAACAGATTTACTAAGAAATCTG
>JBJEAV010000043.1:0-4578 GCA_051869395.1 Prevotella sp. | reverse complement strand
GCCCTATCCTATGTTATGTCGCCCTTACAGGGCTATTCTTCATTTAAGAACATTCTTCATTCTTCACTCTTCACTTAATTATTGCTGCAAATTTATGAAATAAAATCGAGAAATCTTCGTTTTCTGCTTAAAATGTGTGCTTTTTACATTAATTTAATGAGAAATGCGGTGTTTTTAGGATAAAATCGACTAAATTTGCACCGAAATTATCAAATTATGGATTGGAAAAGACTTATAACGAACAAGCGATTGGGACAGGAAGACCACCATCCCGAAAGGCACGACGACAGGACGGAGTTCAAGCGCGACTACGACCGTCTGATATTCTCTGCACCCTTCCGAAGGATGCAGAACAAGACCCAGGTGTTCCCCTTGCCGGGAAGTGTATTCGTACACAACCGACTGACACATTGCCTTGAGGTGGCATCCGTAGGAATGTCCTTGGGATGTGATGTCTCGCGCTCTCTCATTCGAGACAAATATCCTGAACTGCGCAACACTCTCTTTGAGGAACTGGGACAGATTGTGTCGGCGGCTTGTCTCGCCCACGATATGGGCAATCCTCCATTCGGACACTCAGGCGAAAAGGCTATACAGACATTCTTCACCGAGGGTAAGGGACTGGCATTGCGCGACCAGCTCTCGCCCCGTTTTTGGGATGACGTCACCCATTTCGAGGGTAATGCCAATTCGTTCCGCATCCTGTCTCATCAGTTTAAGGGCAGGAGAAAGGGAGGTTTTGTAATGACTTATTCAATGCTTGCGTCGATAGTGAAATACCCTTGGTCGGCATCCTGCGCAGGCGAGAAAAAGAAGTTCGGATTCTTTGCCTCCGAGGAGGAGTTTTATCAGAGAATAGCCGATGAAATGGGTGTTTTAAGAGTTTCAGCTCCTGGTGAACCGCTGAAATATGCCCGCCATCCATTGGTGTATCTCGTGGAGGCTGCCGATGACATCTGTTATGAGATAATGGATATAGAGGACTCGCATAAGTTAAAGATTTTGTCATTCGACGAGACTGCCGAGCTTCTGCTTTCTTTCTTCGACGAGAATATGCAGAATGGTATATGGAAACGTATCAAGGATGAGGGTATGACCGACCGCAACGAGATGATTGTGTATATGCGTGCCTGTGCCATCGGGAAACTCGAGAACGAGTGTGTGCGTACTTTCATCGACAATGAAGAGGCTATACTCAACGGCACTTTCCAAGGCTCGCTCATACAGCATATCAGTGAGCGTCAGCGCGAGGCATACCAGAGATGCTGCCGTGTGTCGTTTGAAAAGATATACCGCAGCAAGCCTGTGTTGGACGTGGAACTTGCAGGTTATAAGATAATGGAGACGCTGATGGACCAGATGACCGAGGCTGTGCTGCATCCCGACCGCTATTACTCACAGCAGCTCATCTGCCGTGTGAGCAGTCAGTATGACATTCATGCCGCTGACCTTGAGTCGCGCATCATGGCGGTGCTCGACTATATCAGCGGCATGACCGATGTCTATGCCCTCGATGTCTATCAGAAAATCAACGGCATATCCTTACCCATTGTGTAGTTTTATATAAAACACAAAATAATTTAGAAGCTCTGTAGCCAGGCTTTCAACTCCTGCATCATCTCCACGTGGAAGGCGAAGCTGGTGCGGATGCCCCAACCGTGTCCGCCGGAGGGATAGATGTGGAGCGAGGCGGGAACGTCGTGACGATAGCACTCAAGGTAGTAGTTGGTGCCGTTGGCAGGGAGTACCGCCGAGTCGTCGTCGCTGAGGGTGATGAAGGCACGCGGGGTGACGCGGGTAACCTGCTGGTCACTGCTGAACTCGCGTTCTGCCTTTTTCTTCACTTCCTTGCCAAGGAAGTTGTCATGTGAACCCTTGTGGGTATAGCTGGGGTCCATGGTAATCACGGGATAGAACAGAATCTGGAAGTTGGGGGCGGCATCGCCCTTAGACCTCGTGGCGATGGTGGAAGCGAGATGACCTCCTGCCGACGAACCCATGATGCCGATGTCGTTGGGGTTGACTCTCCATGCGGCGGCATTGCGGCGCATCATCTTGATAGCCTCCTCGGCATCCTCCACAGGCACCTGCCAGTTGCCGTGAGGCATACGGTATTTGAGCACCATCACCGCAATGCCCATGTTGTTGAAGTAGGGTGCCCAGTCACGACCCTCGTGGTCCATGGCGAGATGCGAATAACCTCCACCCGGACATATCACCACTGCCCTGCCTGTGGCCTTTGCCGCCTTGGGCAGATAGAGCCACACCCTTGCCGTGTCTTTCGGGTTTTCACTTACTGTAGGACTTCCGTTAGGCCAAAGGTCCATCACCTTCTTTTCCTGTGCCGACGAAGTCAGGCACGATGCCGCTGCCATCACGAGCGACATGAGAATTCTTGCTTTTTTCATTTGTTTTATTCGATATATTAATGATATTTTATCCAATTATAGTGGATTTTTGCGAAATCATTTGCAAAGATAAGGAATTTTTTGTAATATTGCACCCAAAAAACCAAATATAAGGATATGAATAAACGATTTTTAATGTTTGCAGCCGCTGCGTCAATGTTTTTTGGCACAAGTGCGAAGGTAAAACTGCCTCACCTCATCAGTGACGGCATGGTGATTCAACAACAGAGCGACGTCCGCCTTTGGGGATGGGACAAGCCCGGAAAAAAGGTAAAGGTGACCACTTCCTGGTCTTCCACAGCCTACGAGGCAAAGACCGACAAGGAGGGCAAATGGCTTGTCTATGTAAAGTCTCCAAAGGCATCTTTCACACCGCTCTCTGTCACTTTCGACGATGGCGAGCCTGTAACTGTCAACAATATCCTCGCTGGTGAGGTGTGGGTATGTGCAGGACAAAGCAACATGGAGATGCCGGTGAAGGGATTCGGCCAGTGTCCTGTGGTTAACTATAACCTGGAGGTGCTCAATGCCGCCGACGGTGTGCGCTCTGCAAAGATACCAAGCCGAATGAGTACAAAACCTCTCGACGATGCAGACACTTCGTGGCGCATCAGTTCGCCGCAAACCGTCAGCGAGTTCTCGGCAACGGGATATTTCTTTGCCAAGCTCGTGCGCAAGTCCCTAAACGTGCCTGTGGGAATCATCGAGGCTAACAAGGGCGGTTCGCGTGTGGAGAGTTGGATTGACGAGGACAACCTTACTAAATATACAAAGGAGAATCTTGACTCCACAACGATGAAGGACCGCTTTGAGTGGGACTTCCACTATCCTCTGCTTTGGGGTAATGCCACCTTCCATCCTATCCTTAACTACACCGTCAAGGGTATTCTCTATTATCAGGGATGCTCAAACGTGGGCGACCCCGCAGGCCAATACACCGAGCGTCTGAAGATGCTGGTGGAGCAGTGGCGCCGAGACTTCAAGGAGGGCGAGATTCCTTTCTATTTCGTGCAGATCGCTCCTTACGTGTATGGCGACGGAATTGAGGGCACATCGGGCGCAAAGCTTCGCGAGCAGCAGTTTAATGCCACCAAGGTGATTCCCAACAGTGGAATGGTGTGCACCAACGACCTTGTGTTCCCTTATGAGAAGGGACAGATTCATCCTGCACAGAAGCAGCAGGTGGGCGAGCGTCTTGCCTTCCTCGCGCTCAACAAGACCTACGGATTCAAGACTGTCATCTGCGACAACATGACCTATCGCGACATGATTGTTCAGGAAGGCACTGCTTATCTCGCCTTCGACAACATGGCTGAGGGTTACAACCGTTGGGAGGATATCCAGGGATTCGAGGTTGCAGGAGATGACCGAGTATTCCACAAGGCAACAGCAGTGAAGTTCTGGGCTCCGGGCAACGACCCTCGCAACGAGCGCATTGCCGTTTCGTCTCCCGAGGTTAAGAAGCCGGTGGCAGTGCGCTATTGCTTCAAGAACTTCGAGATTGGAAACTTCGGAAACCAGGGAGGTCTGCCCCTCGTTCCATTCAGGACAGACAATTGGGAGTGATTGACTCCAAATAAATAATAAAAAACAAACAATGAATTTTAATGATGTTTTTCAGTTCTGTCCGAAGTGCGGAAGCAAGCACTTCGGACTGAACAACGAGAAGAGCAGGAAGTGTGACAACTGCGGATTTGTGTATTATCTCAATCCCAGTTCCGCCACTGCCGCATTTATCTTCAACGAGAAAGGTGAACTGCTTGTAAACCGCCGCTCCAAGGAGCCGGCAAAGGGAACACTCGACCTCCCGGGAGGATTTGTGGATTACAATGAGACAGGAGAGGAGGGTATAGCGCGTGAGGTGAAGGAGGAGACAGGACTCGGCATCACCGGCAGTCGCTATCTCTTCTCGGTGCCCAACAAATACACATATTCAGGTCTTGACATCCCCACTCTCGACATGTTCTATGAGTGTACGGTTGCAGAAGGCTCACAGCCCCAAGCCGCCGACGATGCCGCCGAATGTTTCTGGCTTCCGAAATCCGAAGTACATCCCGAGCAGTTCGGACTAAGGTCAATCCGACACGCTCTTAATCTGTACTTTAACAAGTAAAAGCCCTGAAAGGGCGGCATAATCTCTTCGCTTAGTAGCCCTGAAAGGGCGACATAA
>JBJEAV010000042.1:3236-4578 GCA_051869395.1 Prevotella sp. | reverse complement strand
AGTAAAGAATAAATAACGTGCCGATAGAGGCTAATAAAAAATCACATAACTTTTTGGTTCATATATTTTTCCCATTATGCAAGTTCTATGTATGATGGCAGGGAGGGTTGTGTCCTTATTTGACATAATAATGGTCGATAAGTAGGTTGGGAGGAGTAATGCGCCATTTCAGCCACTTTAGTTAGAAATGGGATAAGCGGAGTTTCGGGGAAAGTGTGTAATTTTGCAGCCGAATTACGAAAAATATCATAGGAAGTTTTAAATGAACAGAAAAAAGGTAAACAATGAAGAAGACAATTAAAAAAGCGGTAAGTATGGTATGCTTGTCGCTCGTTGCAGTGGCGTGCGGGCAGAGTCCGCAGGCACAGCAGGGCGGAAGCTACAAGACCATGAAAGTGAAGACCTCAGACAAGGCCTTGACAACAGCCTATTCAGCCACCATCAGGGGAAGGCAGGACATCGACATCCTCCCACAGGTGTCTGGACGTATCGAGAAACTATGCGTGCGCGAGGGTGATGTGGTAAGGAAAGGACAGTTGCTGTTCGTAATCGACCAGGTGCCCTATCGAGCAGCCCTAAAGACTGCCGAGGCCAATATGGAAGTGGCAAAGGCGGAACTGCATACAGCCGAACTGAACCTCAGCAACAGCCGTATGCTCAACGAGAAGAAAGTGGTGTCGCAGTCAAACCTGCAGACAGTGGAGAACACCTACCTGTCGGCAAAGGCAAGACTGGCACAGGCTAACGCACAATTGGTGAACGCACGCAACGACCTCTCATATACCGAGGTGAAAGCCCCCTGCGACGGAGTGGTGGGTACGCTGCCCTATCGAGTAGGAACACTCGTGAGTCCGTCGATGCCACAGCCGTTGACCACAATCAGTGACAACTCGACGATGTATGTATATTTCTCAATGACCGAGAACCAGCTTCTCGACCTTACCAAGACCCACGGCTCTATGGATAAGGCCATCAGTGCGATGCCCGCAGTGGAACTGCGTCTCAACGACGGTTCGATTTATGACAGGAAGGGACGCGTGGAAAGCATCAGTGGAGTGATTGACCGCCAGACAGGCTCAGTGTCTGCCCGTGCCGCCTTTGACAATTCGTCCCGACTGTTGCACAGCGGTGCATCGGGAGCAATACTAATACCATATTCATATAAGAATGTCGTTGTTGTACCTCAAGAGGCCACCTTTAAGATGCAGGACAAGATTGCCGTATATAAGGTGATGAATGGCACGGCAAAGTCTGCCCTCATCCAGGTGGCTGAGGTGAACGACGGAAAAGAGTATGTAGTGCTCGACGGACTTAAACCCGGTGAGGAGATTGTAGCCGAGGG
>JBJEAV010000042.1:0-3136 GCA_051869395.1 Prevotella sp. | reverse complement strand
ATATCAATATCGATATTGATAATGGCAGTCGGACTCATATCACTGTTCTCACTGCCAGTGGAACAGTATCCAGACATTGCACCGCCTACAGTGCGAGTCACGGCAACCTATACCGGTGCCGATGCCGAGGCGGTGATGAACTCCGTAATCATGCCGTTGGAGGAAAGTATCAACGGTGTGGAGAACATGATGTATATCTCATCCACTGCCGCCAACAATGGTTCCGCCACAATCACCGTGTATTTCAAGCAGGGCACAGACCCCGATATGGCACAGGTGAACGTGCAGAACCGTGTGGCTCAGGCACAGGGACTGCTGCCAGCCGAGGTGACCAAGATTGGTGTGACCACGCAGAAGCAGCAGACCAGTTTCTTGCAAATCGGAACACTTGTGAGTGACGGTCGCTACGATGAGAAGTTCCTGTCCAACTACCTCGACATCAGTGTCGTTCCGCAGATTAAGCGTGTGAGCGGTGTGGGTGATGTAATGGTGCTCGGCGACACTTACAGTATGCGAATATGGCTTAAGCCCGAACTTATGGCACAGTACGGACTTGTACCGTCGGACGTTACAGCCGTACTGGGCGAACAGAACATCGTGGCACCGACGGGTTCACTTGGCGAGAACTCCAAGAACGTGTATCAATACACGATGAAATACAAGGGACGTCTGAAGAGCGTTGAAGAGTTCCGCAACACTGTGATACGTGCCAATGAGGACGGATCGGTGCTGAGACTCAGGGATGTGGCAGACGTTGAACTCGGTACGTTGAGCTATTCCTTCAAGACCAAGATGGACGGCAAGCCCGCCACTCCATTCATCGTCTTTCAGACTGCCGGCTCCAACGCTACTGCGGTGAACCAGGAGATTGCCGAGAATATCGAGGAGATGACCAAGTCGCTGCCCGCAGGAGTGGAGTTCGTGACACTGATGAGCAGTAATGACTTCCTCTTTGCCTCTATATATAATGTGGTGGAGACACTCATTATCGCCATCATCCTCGTGATACTCGTGGTGTATTTCTTCCTTCAGGATCTGAAGAGTACGATAATACCATCAATTTCTATCATAGTATCCCTTGTGGGAACGTTCGCCTGTCTTGTGGCGGCAGGGTTCAGTCTTAACATCCTGACTCTCTTTGCCCTTGTGCTTGCCATCGGTACGGTGGTGGATGATGCCATCGTGGTGGTAGAGGCAGTGCAGTCTAAGTTCGATGCCGGATATACGTCTCCTTACCTTGCCACGAAGGATGCCATGGGCGATGTCACCATGGCTATCATATCATGTACTTGTGTATTCATGGCAGTGTTTATCCCTGTGACATTTATGGGAGGCACATCCGGCGTCTTCTATACTCAGTTTGGAGTCACTATGGCAACGGCGGTGGGAATATCCATGGTCTCTGCTTTGGTACTGTGTCCCGCCCTCTGCGCCATCATGATGCGCCCGTCCGACGGCACCAAGAGTGCCAAGAGTATCAACGGACGTGTGCGTGCCGCATATAATGCCTCGTTCAACGCCGTGCTCGGCAAGTACAAGCGCGGAGTGATGTTCGCCATACATCATCGCTGGATGGTGTGGGCTGCACTCATCGCCTCCTGCGCATTGCTCGTATGGCTTATGACAACCACCAAGACAGGACTTGTGCCTCAGGAAGACCAGGGTGTGATGATGGTGAACGTGAACACCGCCCCTGGTAACACACTTGAGGAAACGGAGAAGATAATGGACAAGGTGAACGTGATACTTGAGAAGGAAAGCGACATTGAGCACTATGCCCGTGTGTCAGGTTACGGTCTTATTTCCGGTCAGGGAACGAGTTACGGAACCATCATCATCCGACTCAAAGACTGGAGCGAGCGCAAGGGTAGGGAGCATACCGCCGATGCCGTTGCGGCACGACTCAACGCCCAGTTTGCCCTGATTAAGGAAGCACAGATATTCACCTTCCAGCCTGCTATGATTCCTGGCTACGGTATGGGTAACTCCATAGAAATGAACATACAGGACAAGACGGGAGGCGACATGACCACCTTCTATCAGACAACGATGAAGTTTCTCATGGCACTCAACCAGCGTCCTGAGGTGGCTATGGCATATACCTCATACGCCATGAACTTCCCGCAGATAACAGTGGATGTAGATGCCGCCAAGTGCAAGCGTGCGGGTATCTCGCCAGCCACAGTGCTCGAAGTGCTCGGCAGCTATTGTGGTGGTGCCTATATATCCAACTACAACGATTTTGGAAAGGTGTATCGAGTGATGATGCAGGCCAATCCCGACTACCGTCTCAACGAGCATGCCCTCAACAACATGTTCGTGCGCAACGGCACAGAGATGGCGCCGCTGAGCCAGTTTGTCACCATCAAGAACGTGCTCGGTTCGGAGAATGCCAACCGCTTCAACCTCTACAGCACCATCACCGCACAGGTGAGTCCTGCCGAGGGTTACTCGTCGGGTGAGGTGCAGAAGGTGATTGCCGAAGTGGCAGAGCAGACCTTGCCCCAGGGCTATGGTTATGAATATGGCGGCATGGCACGTGAGGAGGCATCGAATGGAGGCAGCAAGACGGCGTTCATTTATGCAATCTGTGTTTTTCTGATTTATCTTATACTTGTCTGCCTCTACGAGAGCTTCCTCGTGCCATTTGCCGTGATTCTCTCAGTGCCGTTCGGATTGATGGGCTCGTTCCTCTTCGCCAAGTGCCTGGGACTTGAGAATAACATATATCTACAGACGGGAGTCATCATGCTCATCGGTCTGCTTGCCAAGACAGCCATCCTCATCACTGAGTTTGCCATAGAGCGCAGGCGCAAGGGCATGGGCATCGTGGAGTCGGCATACGTGGCTGCACAGGTGCGACTACGTCCTATCCTCATGACGGTGTTGACGATGATCTTCGGTATGCTTCCGCTGATGTTCTCCACAGGTGCGGGAGCGAATGGCAACTCGTCTTTAGGTACGGGTGTTGTGGGCGGTATGCTCATCGGAACGATAGCCCTCGTGTTCGTAGTGCCTGTGTTCTACATTGTCTTCGAATACTTGCAGGAGAAGGTGCGCAAACCCATGCACGAGGAAGCCGACCAGCAGTTTGCACTTGAAGCGGCGAAATCTCAGAATGAGAAATTAAAGGATT
>JBJEAV010000041.1:0-4580 GCA_051869395.1 Prevotella sp. | reverse complement strand
CACACAGGCACAAGTATATTTCTCACGGGAAAGGCTGGCACTGGAAAGACCACCTTCCTGCGCACCGTAGTCGAAAGAAGTACCAAGCAGATGATTGTTGTGGCTCCCACGGGTGTGGCTGCCATCAATGCCGGCGGCGTGACTATCCACTCTTTCTTTCAGTTGCCGTTGTCGCCATACGTCCCTGGTGCCGACGTCAAGAAAATATTCGAGTTCGGCAGGGAGAAACGCAAGATTATCTCGTCGATGGACCTGCTGATTATCGACGAGATAAGTATGGTGCGCAGTGACTTGCTCGACGCCATCGACTCGGTGCTTCGCCGCTATCGCGACCACTACAAGCCTTTCGGCGGAGTGCAGCTGCTCATGATTGGCGACCTCGCACAGCTCACTCCCGTGGTGACTCCCGAGGACGAGGAGATATTGCGCCCTTACTACGACACCCCATATTTCTTCGGAAGCAAGGCACTGCAGCAGATTAGCTATGTCACCATACAACTAAAGAAAATATACCGTCAGGCCGACACCACCTTCGTTGACCTTCTAAACCATATCCGCGAAGGACATCCCACAGCCGAAGACCTCGCCACACTGCACGAGCGATACAACCCCACATTCCAGCCCGAAGCCAAGGACGGATATATCCGACTGACCACCCACAACCGCATGGCAGACGAATATAACGACCACGAGATGCAGCGCCTCAGCTCGCAACCCTTCACTTACGCTGCACAAATCGACGGTACATTCCCCGACTATTCCTACCCCACAGCATTCTACCTCACCCTGAAAGTGGGGGCGCAGGTGATGTTCATCAAGAACGATGTCAACGGAGAATACTACAACGGAAAAATCGGGCATGTGGTGGCGTTGGACAAGGAAAACATCAAGGTGAGATGCATCGGTGAGAGCAATGACATTGACGTGGGGATGCAGGAATGGGAGAACGCCAAATACTCCATCAACCCCGATACCCACGAGATAGAAACCGAGGTGCAAGGCACATTCCGCCAATATCCGCTACGACTTGCATGGGCAATCACCATCCACAAGAGCCAGGGACTGACCTTCGACCGCGCCATCATCGACGCCGGACATTCCTTTGCCCCGGGACAGGTGTATGTGGCGCTGAGCCGCTGCCGCAGTCTCGAAGGTCTGGTGATAGCGTCGCGAATAAACGAGTCGGCAATCATCAACGACGACCGTGTGGATAACTACATCGCCAAACAGGAGGAGGAAGCCGAGCGAAGCCTGCAGCAACTGCCACAACTGAAGCAGGACTACTATCGCCAACTCATCATCGAACTATTCGACTTCCGCAGCCTGCAATCCTCCGAAGACCGCATCCTGCGACTGATGCTCGAATTCTTCTCGGGCACCGACCCCGTGCTTGCCCAACTCCACCGACAGACAGCAGCCGACCTTAAACAGAAAGTGACTGACGTGGCGGTGAAGTGGACAAACAGCATTGCAGTCACGTCCTACGAGCAGCTCAACGATCCCGCAGTGCTTGAGCGCATAAAGCGCAGTGCCGATTATTTCGCCAAAACAATAGTGGCAGTGCTGTCCAAGGCCATCGAACTGGGCGCAGAAGTGAAGTCGAACAACAAGCAGGCTGTGCAACGTCTAAAAGACACATTTTCAGACCTTTCCCATCTCTACCAATTCCATATCCTATTGCTCAAGGCCATCGCCGAGAAGGGATTCACTGCCGCCACCTATCTCAAAGAGAAGCAGCACTCGCTCGTGATTGCCATGGACACCGCCGTCAGCAAGGGCAAGCGCATACGCAGCAAGGAGAAGAAAGAGAAGAAGCCGAAGGAAGAGAAGGAAAAGACATACGTGACGAGCTACAAGCTCTATCGCGACGGCATGTCCATCCCCGACATTGCCGCCGCCCGCAACCTCACCGTCTCCACCATCTTCAGCCATCTCGGCAGATACGTAGCGACCGGTCAGATAAAGCTCGAGGAAATAGTGCCTCAAAACCACATCGACATCATCCGCAAGGCAATAGCCCAAGCCGGAACTGAGGGAGGTTTTGCGGCCATAAAAGCCCTCTGCCCCGAAGACGTGACGTATGAGGAGATAAGGTTGCTCAACACTAAATCAACGGAGTCATGAAACACGGAAGCAGTATCGGTACAGGGGACCGTACCGATAGATAGGTAGCCCTGAAGGGGCGACATAACACAGCACAGGGTGTAAACCCTGTGTGTAAGGGCCTCCCCCCCTCTCCCTCCCCCCGCCTTTGGTGCGGGGGGAGGGAGAAAAAATAAACAAATTAATGATAGTCATCTGTTATGCCCTCACCCTTTTGTCACAACAAGGCATTCAGTTGGATTAGATAAAACTTCTATTAAATTTTTTGCAGAAAATCGTAGAGATATTTGGAGTAATGAAAAATTAGTTGTATATTTGCAACGTTTTTCAAACAATAACAACTTACCAGAGAATGAACGTGTTCGTGCCTGAGGGAGCCGACGGACGTACGCCTATATTCATGCGCAACTACGTGGGTGGATATATGGCTGCCAAGGCGCAAGGCATTGACGTGGACTTCAAGTTGCCCTGGAACCGCCCTCATGCCGGCGACTATGCCCTTGGAGGACTGTTCACATGGCTGTCCACTCTATGTAAGCGGCGATGAGTTCCCTTCAGCCAAATCGCGCTAAACCTCATTGATTTGGCTAAAGAATATTTGGTTGATAGGGGAAAATATTCATCCATTGCCAAGGCATGCCTTACAATGGACGACCTGTTTGAGTGACGTGACATGTTGGAAACTGCTACCTAAACAAGTCTTCCATTGTAAGTTGGCAATGAATATCACCAGAATAACCACCGGGAGCCAAACCAAAGGAGGTTATCATTGTCACGAGCACTGCTTTTTCCGTGCCTGTTTCCCTGATGAATGTTTCCACGCGGTTCCGTATGCGCATATCTTCCTCTTCGGTGATAACGTATGGTGCATTGGAATACTTCATCTCGCACAAATTAATCGTGTCGTCGTTTCTGTCAATGAGCATGTCTATTTGCGCGCCTCTTGTGATTATCTTTCCTGTTGCGGCATCCTTATTGCCTCTGAAATACCACGAATGTACGCTGCTTACTACAGCGGAAAATCCGAGTGCCTCCTTTATTTGTTTTACGTGCTGCAGACAGACACGCTCGAAAGCGCGCCCTGCCCAACCATAGTGAATAGATGTGCCTGCGGATGAAGTCCAGAAATGTTCGTCGCCGTTTGTGTTCTCCGAAATAAAGTCGAAGTAAAACAGCGTGTAGTTGTCTATCAGCTGGTATGTGGCATCCTTCGTCTTCTTGCCTATAGCAGAATATTTATGTATAAATCCGCACTGCTCCAGTTCCTGCAGAGCCTTTGAAAAGTCGGTGTTATCTGGAAGTCTGGATGCCTTCAACAGCTCTTCTCTTACCATACCCATTTTCTTCTTTGCCAAGGCTGTTATGATGGCGATATGATGCCGCGGTCTCTTGAAAAGCGAGGCGTAAAGCGCGTCAAACTCTTGCGTGAGTTCGCCACTGGGTTGGAAGAACATGCGGTCGAAGTTTTGCGACACACTCAATCCCTTTTTCAGGAAACTCCAGTAATAAGGTATTCCGCCGAGAGCCATATAAGCTTCAAGTATCTGCCTGTCCTTGTAGCCGAGTTTTTTAGCCTCGCAGTATAGCTTGCATTCCCTAAGCGTGAAAGGCTGGAGATGCACCTTGCACGTAAGGCGGTTGTGAAGTCCGCCATAGTTCATCACGACATTGTCGATAATCCATGAAGTGGCACTTCCGCAAATCACGAGTATAATATCTTTGCGCATCGTTGCCCATGCATTCCAGAAATGGTCGAGAGCACTCACGAAGTTGGATTTCGGAGTATCCATCCAAGGCAGCTCGTCAATGAACACCACCTTTTTCCTGTCATTCTCGGGAAATTTCTTCAGAAAACGCCACAAGAGTCCGAATGCCTCCGACCATGTCTTCGGCATGGCACTTCGCTCCATTCCTGCCAAATACAATGATTCCCTGAAGTCACTGAGTTGCTGTTTGCGTGTGGCGCCATTAGTACCCGTGTGCTGAAAGACGAAATAGTCTTTGTAGGCCTCTCTGATAAGAAAAGTCTTGCCCACACGACGTCTTCCATAGACAGCCACAAACTGTGATTCATCAGCCGACAACAATGCGTCAAGCCTCTCCTTTTCATATTCTCTGCCGATAACCATAATCGTATATATTATAATGCTTTTATGGCTGCAAAGATACGAAAAATATTCCGATAAGTCGTGGAAATGTGTGATTTTTTAATAGATTTCCACGAATTATCACATCATTTAGCGTATTTCATGTGAAAATTGAGTGAGGTGAATATCAATCTGACATACACTCTGTTTGGCTCATAACACAGCCAAATCGCGCAAATTTCCATCGATTTGGCTATAGTATAAGCTATTCTTTAGCCAAATCGCGTTAAATTTCATCGATTTGGCTAAATAATATTTGGATTATAGGAAAAGGGCTCGCGAATCAGAAACCGCATAGCCGACTTCGTCAGCGAGACAGGCATCCGCACA
>JBJEAV010000040.1:0-4618 GCA_051869395.1 Prevotella sp. | reverse complement strand
AAGAATGAAGAATGAAGAATTAAGAATTAAGAATTAAGAATTAAGAGAATATGAACATAAAAGACATACTTCAATTCCTCCCCTCGGGGAGGTTAGGAGGGGGCTTCGGGGGCTTCGGGGGCTTCGGCTGCTTACTTTTTCTTGCCCTACCCCTCTCTGCCCAAAAACTCCAAGTTATCGACAAGACTGTCGATTGCGGAAAAGTGGAATACAACAAGCCTGTGACCGCCACCTTTAAGATGAAAAACAAAGGTGGACGCAAACTTCTCATCTCTGATGTTAGGGTGAGCTGCGGATGTCTGTCTGCGGAATATCCTAAGGAGGAAATCCCTTCTGGAGAGGATTTCGTACTGAAGTTGACATACGACGCACGACAACTTGGACATTTCTATAAAGAGGCTTGCATATATTCCAACGGCACAAAAGAACCGGTTTACCTTACTATGACCGGTATAGTCAAGGAAGAGGTGAAAGACTACTCCAAGGCCTATCCATATAAGGTGGGCGAGATAAGGGTGGATAAACTCGACCTCGAATTTGACGATGTCAACCGTGGAGATATGCCTGTTGAGGTTATCAATATTGTCAATGAAGGCTCTGCTGTTCTTGAACCTAATCTCATGCACCTGCCTCCGTATCTCACGGCTGAAGCATCATACGAATACCTGAGACCCGGGGAACAGGGAAAGATTACAGTAACATTGCACTCCGACCGCATCCATGACCTCGGTATCACCCAAACCACACTCCACCTTGCCAACCGCAAGGGCGACACAGTGAGTCCAGAAAACGAGATAAACGCATCAGCAGTGCTGCTGCCCTCGTTCTCTCAATTGACGGAGACAGAACTGCTCAACGCTCCCCGTATTTCCCTCTCGGAAGAAGAAATCACGATGGACTTCAACAACAAGGATAAATCATCCGCCAAAGTGGAAATCACAAATACGGGAAAATCCCTTCTCGTCATCCGTTCTCTCCACATGTACTCGGATGCCTTGCGAGTGACATTAGGCAAGTCTGAACTTGCCCCAGGCCAGAAGACCACCCTCAAGATCACTGCCGACCGCGAGTTGATGGCCAAGGCACGCACCCAACCCCGTGTCCTCATGATTACCAACGACCCCAACAAAGCCAAGGTAGTAATAAAAATAAAACAATAAAAAAAACAAAACAATGGAACACCCTGAAAACAGCAAAGAATACAAGGGTCTCACCGTAAACGACGGCGTAGCCCAGCCCTCAATAATCAATCCCTACCTCAACCGCTCGCGTTTCAAGCGCCGCGAACTCACGGTAGGCGACATGGTTGAAGGCATAGTGAAAGGCAACGTGACTATCCTCAGTCAAGCTGTCACCCTCATCGAGAGTGTCAATCCCCAGCACCAGGCAAAGGCACAGGAGGTGATTGAGAAATGCCTGCCATATAGCGGCAACTCAATACGCATCGGCATCAGCGGTGTGCCCGGAGCCGGAAAATCAACATCTATCGACGAGTTCGGCACTTACGTCCTCAATACCTACGGAGGCAAACTCGCCGTACTTGCCATCGACCCGTCGAGTGAACTCTCCAAGGGAAGTATCCTTGGCGACAAGACCCGTATGGAGAAACTGGCGCAGCATCCCAAGTCATTCATCCGCCCCAGTCCATCGGCTGGCAGTCTCGGCGGTGTGGCACGCAAGACCCGCGAGACTATCATCCTATGCGAGGCCGCAGGCTTCGACAAGATTTTCGTTGAGACCGTAGGTGTAGGACAGAGCGAGACCGCCTGCCACTCGATGGTTGACTTCTTCCTGCTCATCCAGCTTGCCGGAACAGGCGATGAACTTCAGGGCATCAAGCGCGGTATCATGGAGATATCCGACGGTATTTGCATCAACAAATGTGACGGTGAGAATGTCGATAAGTGTCACCTTGCCGCAACCAGTTTCCGCAATGCCCTCCATTTCTTCCCCCAGCCCGAAAGTGGTTGGACACCGAAGGTATTGTGCTATAGCGGATTCTACGGCACTGGCATCAAGGAGATATGGGACATGGTATATGAGTATATTGATTTCGTGAAGCAGAACGGATATTTCCAGTATCGCCGCAACGAGCAGAGCAAATACTGGATGTATGAGAGCATCAACGAGCATCTGCGCTCCAACTTCTATCGCAACGACACCATCCGCCCGCTTCTGAAAAAAGCGGAAGCCACAGTCCTCGCCGGCGAGAAAACCAGCTTCACCGCAGCCGCCGACCTCCTGAATATCTATTTCCAATCTCTAAGAAGTTAAAAAAATGCAAATAGAAATAGACAACGGCAGTGGTTTCTGCTTCGGAGTAACCACTGCCATCCAAAAAGCCGAAGAAGAGCTTGCCTCAGTCAAGACTCTCTATTGTCTCGGCGACATCGTTCATAACGGAATGGAATGTGAGCGTCTCAAGCGCCTCGGACTTATCACCATCAATCATGATGACATGAGAAATCTCCATGGCGTGAAAGTGCTGCTCAGGGCACATGGCGAACCTCCCTCCACCTATGAGATGGCACGCCAGAACAACATCGAGATTATCGATGCCACATGCCCCGTCGTACTGCAACTGCAACGCCGCATCAAAAAACAATTCGACACATGCCCCGATGCACAGATTGTCATATTCGGCAAACCGGGACATGCCGAAGTCCTTGGACTGGTGGGACAGACCGAAAGCAAGGCTATTGTGATAGCTAATGTTGAGGAAGTGAAAAGGCTTGACTTCTCGCGCGACATCTATCTGTACTCACAGACAACAAAGTCGCTCGACGAATTCCACCGCATCATCGAGTATATCCAGGAACACATATCCCCCAACGCCACATTCAAGAGTTTCGACACCATCTGCCGACAGGTGGCAAACCGTATGCCCAACATCTCGTCGTTCGCCTCACGCCACGACCTCGTCCTCTTCGTCTGCGGGCGCAAGAGCAGCAACGGCAAGGTGCTCTTCAATGAATGTAAGAGTGTAAATCCCAACTGTCACCTCATCGAGGGTCCGGAGGAAATCAAGAAAGAATGGCTTGAGGGCGTGAACACCGTCGGCATCTGCGGTGCCACCAGCACACCCAAATGGCTAATGGAGCAATGCCGCGATGCGATAAACCCTAATTCCTAATTCCTAATCCCTAATTCCTAATTACTTCTTCAGCACCGGCTCACAAGTGACATTCACTCCAAGTTTCTTGAATATCTTGCGGTCAACCTCCGAGAGCATCACGGTGCAATGCACCTGACAGCCGCGCAACTTCGGCAACTGCTCCAAAGCCAAGCGGCAACGCTCGTCAACATTTGACAATACCGACAGTGCCACCAGCACCTCATCGGTATGCAGACGGGGGTTGTGACCGCCAAGATAGTTCACCTTAGTATATTGTATAGGCTCTATCATCGACTGCGGAATGAGTTTCGTGTCATGGTCTATGCCGGCAAGATACTTTGTCACATTGAGAATCAAAGCTGCACTGCATCCCAACAAAAGGCTTGAATGGGCTGTAATGATAGTGCCGTCTTCAAGTTCAATGGCTGCAGAAGTGTGCCCGGTCTTCTTCAGACATTCCTTTGCCGCCACTGTCGTACGACGGAAATCAGTGTTTATCTTTGCCTGGTTAAACAGAATCTGTATCTTGCTTATCTCCGCCTCATTGCAGGCTCCGCTTGCCAACTTATTGGTGGCATCGTAGTAGCGGCGCACTATTTCGTTCTTCGAGGCCTCGCAGCACACTTCGTCATCTGATATGCAGAATCCCACCATGTTCACTCCCATGTCGGTGGGAGACTTATACGGATTGCTGCCGTATATACCCTCAAAGAGGGCATTGAGCACGGGGTATATCTCTATGTCACGATTGTAGTTGATGGCTATCTTGTTGTATGCCTCAAGATGGAACGGGTCAATCATGTTCACGTCGTTGAGGTCGGCGGTAGCTGCCTCGTAGGCGATGTTCACAGGATGCTTCAACGGAAGGTTCCAAACGGGGAATGTCTCAAACTTGGCATATCCTGCCCTCACGCCACGCTTGTTCTCATTATACAACTGGCTGAGGCAAACAGCCATCTTACCGCTTCCTGGCCCGGGAGCGGTCACTATCACCAAAGGACGTTCGGTCTTGACATAGTCGTTCTTGCCGAATCCCTCGTCAGAGGCTATCAGCGATACATTGTGAGGATAGCCCTCAATGAGATAGTGGCAATAGGTCTTTATGCCGTCACGCTCCAGGCGCTGGCGGAAAGCAGCTGCCGCAGGCTGACCGTTATAGTGGGTGATAACCACTGAGCCCACCATAAATCCCCTGTTTTGGAATTCGCTGCGCAGTCTAAGCACATCCTCATCATAAGTGATGCCAAGGTCAGCCCGCTGCTTGTTCTTCTCGATGTCGGCAGCACTGATAACTATCACAATCTCAATACTGTCGCTTATCTTCTGGAACATTCGCAACTTACTGTCGGGTTGGAATCCTGGCAGCACCCTGCTGGCATGATGGTCGTCAAACAACTTGCCTCCCAGTTCGAGGTATAGCTTACCGTCAAACTGGGATATTCTCTCCTTGATATGCTCAGACTGAATAGTCTGGTATTTCTCGTTGTCAAATCCTATTTTCAT
>JBJEAV010000039.1:1381-4657 GCA_051869395.1 Prevotella sp. | reverse complement strand
AGTTTGCCGAGAACAGCAGCAGCAAGCTGAGCAAGATTACCAAGGCCGACCAGGGACAGTTCTCGATAGAAGACCGCGACCAGAACACCCCATATATTAAAAAGGTACGCGTGGTGACCACCGTCACCTATTCACTGAAGGATTAATACTGATGATTGCAACGCAACAATACGTCAAGGAGAAGTTTGGGGAGTTTAACCGCCTGATATTCGGCGGCAAACTCCCTATGCTTCCTATTTGTATGAGCAACGCAAGGACATTCCTCGGGGCATGCACTTACCGAAGGAAGCGAAACCTGCTTGGGAAAACGGTATTATTTGACTTCAAACTGAAAATCAGCACCCGTTTCGACTTGCCTGAAAGGGAACTCGAAGACACCATAATCCATGAAATGATTCATTATTATATCGCCGTGAACAAACTCAAGGACACTTCTACTCACGGCAGCATCTTCCAACAACTAATGGGCGATATAAACGCGAAGTTCGGCAGGAACATCACCATATCGCATAAATCCACCAAGGAACAGCGCGAGCAGCTTATGGACAAGCATGAGAAATGGCACGTAGTGGCAGTGGTGAGCATGAAAAACGGCAAGACCGGAATAAAGGTCTTGCCGCGGGTATGGCAGAGCATCAACAAATACTGCGACGGGGTGAGGCGAAGCAACGAGGCAAAAGACATAAATCTCTATCTCACCAAAGCCCCATACTTCAACCGCTTCCCCACGTCCTCAGCCCTGCGTGTCTATTATCCCCCGATGGAGGAACTCACTGAGCATCTGAAAGATGCGAAGCCTCTTGTCAAACCATAAAATTACTTCTGCTTCAGCAGGTTCAGCGGCTCCTTCGGAGCAAGCACGTTCGTGGTCTTCTCGGTATATTCCTTGATATTGGCCTTGGCTGTGCCACGCACGTCGGCTATATTGGCCGCCACACTGAACGTGTATTCTCCGGCAGGAGCTATCCACTGGCTGTTCTGCTCGTCATACGACGCAAGGTCTCTCACCGGTATCACCATCTTCAACGTCTGGCTCTCTCCCGGCTTCAGCGAGCGGGTCTTGGCAAACGACTTCAGCTCCTTGGCGGGAACCTCAAGCGCAGACTTCGGTGCCGATACATACACCTGCACTGCCTCCTTACCCTCTACACTTCCCGTATTCTTCACGCTTACAGTAACCTCCACGTTATTTCCGTTCACCTTCACCGTCGGTTTTCCATATCCAAATGTTGTATAGCTCAAACCATATCCGAAGGGATATGCCACAGCCTTGCCAAAGGTGTCGAAATAACGATAGCCCACGTATATGTCCTCGTCATGATTGGTGAAGTCAACATTCTTTATGGGAGCACCCCACCCCTTCATTTCCTTATAAGAATAGAGCGTCATGTCCTGTGGGAAATTGGCTGTCGAGGGATGGTCGGCAGCAGTGACAGGCCATGTCATCGTCACCTTGCCCGAAGGACAAACCTTGCCCGTCATGATGTCGGCAATACTGTTTCCGCCCTCTTCTCCCGGCTGCCATGCCATGATGACGGCATCGGCACGGTCGCGCCAGGACACTGTCTCTATCACCGAGCCTGAGTTGATGATCACTATCACCGGCTTGCCTGCCTGACGGAACACATCGCTCACGCGGTCGATAAGCTGGCGCTCCAACGGAGTGATGTTGAACTCCTCCTCCAACGAGCGGTCAGTGCCCTCACCTGCCTGTCGGCCTATGGTGATGATGGCGGCGTCTGCCTCGGGACAGCTCTCGTTGATGCAACGCTGAGATAGCTCTATCTCAGGCAGTTTCACCTTACCGAACATCGGCATCTGGAACCACTTCGTGGTCTCACGGTCTGCCTCAAACTTCACCTTTGCATATTCCACGTATTTCTGATATATCTCGGTGAGAGTCTTGGTGGTGGATATACCCGCGTTCTTCAGTCCCTGCACCATATCTATTACGTATGGCACGTTAACATTGCCCGAACCGCAACCGCAATGCAGGAAGTCGTAGGAGTTAACTCCGAAGAGAGCCACTGTCTTCACGTCTTTCAATGGCAGCACGCCCTCGTTCTTCAGCAGCACGATACCCTCGGCTGCCGACTGTCTCGTGATTGCCGCATGGGCCTTGAGGTCAGGGACATCCGACGGCTTTGCACCGTTCATCTTTGGCGAGCGAACGCAGAGTTCCAATATACGGCGCACGCATATATCCACGTCCTCCACGCTGAGCTTGCCCGTCTTCACCTTATTTATAATATCCTCCGTCTGCGAGCCATATCCCGGCATCATCAGGTCGTTGCCTGCATGCACCTGTGCGGCGGTGTTGCGCAGTCCTGTCCAGTCGGTCATCACCATACCCTTGAATCCCCAGTCGGTGCGCAGTATGTCGGTGAGCAGTTCACGGCTTTCCTGTGCGAACACCCCGTTGATTTTGTTGTATGACGACATCACCGTCCATGGGTCACTCTCCCTCACTGCAATCTCGAATCCACGCAGATATATCTCGCGCAGTGCTCGCTGCGACAGTCTCTCATCCACTTTGGTGCGGTCGCTCTCCTGCGAGTTTACGGCATAGTGCTTGATGCTCGTTCCCACATTCTCGCTCTGCACTCCACGAATATATGCGGCGGCGATGCGTCCCGTGAGCAGAGGGTCTTCCGAGTAATACTCGAAGTTTCTGCCGCAGAGGGGATTACGGTGGATATTCACACCGGGACCGAGGATTACGTCGCAGTTGTATTCGCGAGTCTCATTGCCGATGGCCTTTCCCACCTTCTCCACCAGTTCCGTGTTCCATGTGGATGCCAATGTTGAGCCTACGGGGAAACCAGTGCAATAATAGGTCTTCGTCTGTCCCTCGCGCTTTGGCTCGATACGCACTCCCGCCGGTCCGTCGGCAAGCACGAGCATAGGTATTCCCAATCGCTGTATTGGTGCAGTCACACCCGCAGCACCAGGCACCAAGTTCTTGGTGTAGCCTCCCATGGCTCCACCCGTTTCCGACTGGTTAGTAGCTCCCACGAGCAGGATGGCCTTTTCCTCGAGGGTCATGGCCTTCAACACATCATCGATGTTGTTGGCGTTAAGTTGCGGTGCAGTCTGTGCCGATGCCGACAATACTGCTCCCGCCGCCATAACTAATAAGTTCTTCTTTAGTTTCATCATATCTAAGTTTTAATTACTGATTTTCAACGGCACAAAGATAGCACAATTTCACGAAAACACCAAACAAATCCCCCTCTTTTCACCTTTTCTATAGTTAAATACATAAAAAAACTTGGA
>JBJEAV010000039.1:0-1281 GCA_051869395.1 Prevotella sp. | reverse complement strand
TTATAATAACTTATTCCTTAAAAATTAATCAATGATTATGAAGAAACTAACTATTATCATTGCAGCTTTCTTTATGCTGCTCGTGCCAGCAGAGGCAAAGAAAACCCAAAAAGTGGAAATGAACGACCGACAGTACTGGTGCTCACAGGCCTACAAGATGGCACAGCCCGTACTCGAAAACATGGCGAAGGGCGAACTGCAGAAGAACATGAAGACGGAGTTCAGCCCGAGCTTCGACAACCGCGACCGACGGGTGGTCTATATGGAGACCTTCGGCAGACTCATGGCCGGCATCGCCCCATGGCTCACCCTGCCCGACGACGACACCCCCGAGGGACAGCAGCGCCGACAACTGAGGGAATGGGCATTGGCAAGCTATAAGAACAGCGTTGACCCGCAGTCGCCCGACTACCTGTGCTGGGGTGTGGCAGGACAGAACCTCGTGGATGCAGCTTATATCGCCGAGAGCTTCCTCCGTGCTTACGACACCCTTTGGATGCCATTGGACGACACCACCAAACAGCGATATATCAAGGAGTTCCAAAAACTCAGGAGCATCGACCCTCCCTACACCAACTGGTTCCTCTTCTCTTCCGTCATCGAGAGCTTCCTCGCCAAGGCTGGCGGACAGTATGACGAGTTCAGGGTGAACACCGCTTGCCGCAAGGTGGAGGAATGGTATGTAGGCGACGGATGGTATGCCGACGGACCTGTGTTTGCCTTCGACTATTACACCAGTTACGTCTTCCATGCCATGTATCTCGAAACACTACAGGCTATGGTGGATGCCAAGGCTAACACCCGTCTTGACTACAAGAAATATCACGACCGCGCACTGAAACGCGCTCAGAAGTTCGCCATCATCCTCGAGAGATTCATCTCTCCCGAAGGCACCTTCCCCGTCATCGGACGCTCCACCCCCTACCGTCTTGCAGCCATGCAGCCCTTGGCTCTCATCGCATGGTATCAGAAACTACCCAAAGACTTGAGCAACGGCCAGGTGCGTGCCGCCCTCACCAAGGTGATGCACCGCATGTTCGACATCCAGCAGAACTACAACGACGGCGGCTATCTCACCATCGGCTTCTGTGGCAGCCAGCCCGAAACAGCTGACTGGTACACCAACAACGGTTCGCTCTACATGACATCCCTCGCCTTCATGCCCCTCGGCCTTCCCGCCGACCATCCCTTCTGGACCGACGAGCCGCAGCCATGGACCCAGGTAAAGGCATGGGGAGGACAGCCCTTCCCCAAGGACCACCGTTGGGCGGATGACATCAC
>JBJEAV010000038.1:0-4665 GCA_051869395.1 Prevotella sp. | reverse complement strand
TTCAAAATTCTCTTTCTCTTTGCTCTTGAAGCAACGTGATTAACTGATCTTGGCATAGTTTTCTTACTTTTAAAATGTTAGACAATAGGGATTAACGGAGACACAACAGGTCACGAACCTGCTTCATGTTGCTTCTGTCCACGATTGTGTCGTGTACCAGATTACGCTTTTGCTTCTTTGTCTTCTTAGTCAGAATGTGACTGTGGTAAGCACGTGCTCTCTTAACCTTACCTGTACCGGTGAAGCTGAATCTCTTCTTAGCTCCGGAATTTGTCTTTACTTTTGGCATTTTTTTTAATGTTTTAATTAATTGTTATTTATTCTACAGTGGCAACGCATATACCGGGCGTTACGCACTTTCTTCTCAATCCTTGATATTTAATTTCTTCTTGGCGTCGGCACTTATCTTCGCATTTGCGAACAAGCCGCCGTTGGCGGGGAGTTCTATGTCCGGCTCCGCTGCTTCAGCCTGAGGCTTGCGCGTTTCCTTCTGCTCCACTGCCTTCTTCTCGCGGTCCAAGGCCTGCTGGCTCTTCTTTGCCTGACCGGCCTTCTTCGGCGCAAGATACAGGAACATCTTCTTGCCTTCCAATGACGGCATGTGCTCCACCTTGCCATACTCCTCAAGGTCGTTGGCGAAACGCAGCAGAAGCACCTCCCCCTGCTCCTTGAACAGGATTGAACGACCACGGAAGAACACGTATGCCCTCACCTTGTTGCCGTCCTCCAGGAACTCCTTGGCATGCTTGAGCTTAAACTGGTAGTCGTGCTCGTCGGTCTGGGGTCCGAAGCGGATTTCCTTCACCTCCACCTTCACCTGCTTTGCCTTCATTTCCTTGGCGCGCTTTTTCTGCTGGTAGAGGAACTTCGAATAGTCGATGAGACGACATACCGGGGGATTGGCATTGGGAGATATCTCCACTAAGTCAACACCCTGATCACGAGCCATGTCCAATGCCTGGCGTGTGGGAACTACTGTAGATCCGCTGTCTCCTACGATGCGGACTTCGCGTGAACGTATCTGCTCATTGATACGATACTGGTTCTTTATATTGTCATTCTTCATTCAACTATTTTTGAAAATCGGGTGCAAAGGTACTAAAAAATTAGGAATTAGGAATTAGGAATTAGGAATTTTTTCTTCCATATAACCCCAATTTAACCTTTTTTATCACTTCTGGGCTATTATTTCGAGGAATTCGTCTTCATTTATTATCTTAACTCCTAATTTCTCAGCTTTTTGCAGCTTGGCGGGTCCCATATTTTCACCTGCCAACACCATACTTGTCTTGGCACTAATCGACCCGGTGTTCTTGCCGCCGTTTTGCTCTATCATCGCCTTGTATTCGTCACGGCTATGTTTCTGAAACACACCGCTTATGACAATGCTCTTGCCTGCGAGGATATTGGTGGCGGACGACATTTGCTCTTCCGAGAGGCTCATCTGCAGTCCGTATGCGCGCAGTCGCTCAACTATCTCAACATTTTCGGGTGTGTGGAAATAGCTTATCACGCTCTTCGCCATCACCTCTCCTATGCCGTCTATCTGTGTGAGCTGGTCGAGGGTGGCTGTCATGAGCGCGTCGATGTTCTTGAAGTGGCGGGCGAGTATCTTGGCGGAGGTTTCGCCCACAAGCCTGATGCCGAGGGCAAACACCACACGCTCAAAGGGCACCGAGCGCGACGCCTGTATGCCATCCACTATCTTGCGTGCCGAACGCTCGCGGCTTCCGTCGCCGTTGATGTCCTGCACCGAGATGTCATACAAGTCGGCTACATTGCGTATCAGTCTCCGGCGATAGTATTCGTCAACGGTTTCCGGCCCCAGGCTGTCTATGTTCATCGCCTTACGGGATATGAAGTGCTCTATCCTGCCCTTTATCTGCGGCGGACATGAGGCGTCGTTGGGACAGTAGTGGGCAGCCTCACCCTCATAGCGCACGAGCGGAGTGCCACATTCGGGACATACCGTGGCAAATGTCACGGGCTTGGCGTCTTTATCCCTGCTTTCCACATCCACTCCCACTATCTTGGGGATAATCTCCCCGCCCTTCTCCACATACACGTAGTCGCCGATATGCAGGTCGAAACTGCGGATGAAGTCCTCGTTGTTCAGTGTGGCACGCCTTACAACAGTTCCCGCCAACTGCACCGGCTCCATATTCGCCACGGGAGTTACGGCACCAGTCCTGCCCACCTGGAACGTCACATCCACAAGCCGCGTGCGCTCCCGCTCAGCCTTGAACTTATAGGCAATAGCCCATCGTGGACTCTTGGCGGTATATCCCAACTGACGCTGCTGTGCGAGCGAGTTCACCTTCAGCACTATGCCGTCGGTAGCCACGGGCAGGTTCTTGCGCTCCGTGTCCCACTTGTCGATGAAGGCATATATCTCGTCCAGTGTCTTTGCCTTGAGCATCCCCTCGCTGATCTTGAATCCCCACTGGCGTGCGGTTTCAAGATTGTCGTAATGACTGTCCGATGGCAGTTCCGCTCCTAATATATAATATAGGTACGCGTCAAGTTTTCTTGATGCCACGAGAGCCGACGACTGGCTTTTGAGTGTTCCGCTGGCAGCATTGCGTGGATTGGCGAAGAGCGGTTCCTCAGCCTTCTCGCGCTCGGCGTTGAGGTTTTCAAACACGCTCCACGGCATGAGTATCTCTCCTCTTATCTCGAAGTCTTCGGGATACCCCTCTCCTGTGAGCACGAGCGGTATGCAGCGTATGGTGCGCACGTTGGCGGTCACGTCGTCGCCCTGCACTCCGTCGCCTCTTGTCACTCCACGCACCAGCCTGCCGTTCTCGTATGTCAGGCTGATTGACAGTCCGTCGTATTTCATTTCGCAGCACACCTCGAAGTCAGCTCCATGCAGTCCCTTCCTCACGCTCTCATACCAATCAGCCACCTCCTGGCGGTTGTAGGTATTCGAAAGCGAGAGCATGGGATAGCGGTGCGCCACCTGCTTGAACTCGCTTGATATGTCGCTGCCCACTCGCTGCGACGGCGAGTTGTCGTCGTGCATCTCAGGATGACGCGCCTCCAGCTCTTGCAGTTCGCGCATCATCATGTCAAACTCCTGGTCAGATATCACCGGGGCATTCTCCACGTAATATCTGTAGTTATGTTCATGCAGTTCCTGTCTCAACTGCATTATTCTTTCCTTCTCATTCATATATTATAAATAATCAACCTAATTCTAATTTCTAATTTTTAATTTCTCATTTCTAAAGTCGGCGTGAGCGTGTATTTCTTCTTCTTCGTCTTCGCCCTGTGGGGCATCGAAGGAGAGACCACGTCAACCCCGGGCTTACCCGTCATTCCTGCCCTCGAAGACACCCCGCTGTACTGCTGCCACCTCTGACGTATGCGATACACATAATCCACTGTCTCCGTGCCTCGCATATACCCGTATTTCACTATCGGGTCGCGGTAATACCTCGGCTCTGTCAGTTTCAGCACATACGCCGACACCACTGCCCACGACTTGCTGTCCTTGCCGTCGCGCTCAGCCAACGCCATGGCATCCCGTATATGATGATACCCCCCGTTGTAGCACGCAAGGGCAAAGTTCTGTTTCTCATATCTCGACGGCACATCCCTGAACTTCGCCTCCAACTGCCCGAGATACTTGGCAGCGGCGGCAATGTTGCTCTCCGGGTCGTGAATCTTCTCCATCGGCAATCCTAACTGCGATGCCGTCCCGGGCATTATCTGCATCAGCCCCAATGCCCCCGCCCACGACTTGGCGTTGGGGTCGAACGTCGATTCCTGATAACACTGTGCCGCCATCAACCTCCAGTCCCACCTTATCGGCCGTGAATAAGTCATGAACAGATGGTCGTATCGCGAGATTACCCCCGCCGCACTGTTGAGCATCGGCGCATACACATGCCTCACCACACTGCGCGAACTCAGGATAAAGTCCTCGTCCTTCTTCACCTCTGCCATATACTTCGGCTTATACCATTCCTTAAGAGCTGCAACGAGCTGCTCATTCTCCTTCATCACCGCCCAATGACCGAGCGAGTCAGCTCCCGCCCCACAGAACGCGAGCATCGAGAGCGAGTCCTTTGACAAGCGTATATCGACAGGGCGCAACAGGCATCCCACGATGTCACCGTCGCCGTCGGCAAGCCTGCGCACCATCTCTACAGTGTCGCGGCACACCTCCACGCGGAGCCTCACGCCAAGGTGGTCGGCAAACTTCTGGCACAGCATATACTGCCGTCCCAGTTCCCGCCCACGGAAGTCGTAATACGTCTCCGGTCCGCTCACGGTGAGCATAATCAGTTCGCCGTTTGCCTGTATCTGTCCCAAGTCGAAACCGTCGGTATCGGTGGAGTCAGCGGCATCACCCCACAGCGGTGCCGACTGCTTCCTCTGCGACGAGCATCCACCCAATAATAATAAGGTGTAGCACAAAAACAAGCCAAAAACGGCTGTAAAAAGCGTCTTATTTCTCAATTTTATTACATTTTGGGTGCAAAAGTACACATTTTCTTGCATATTACCATATTTTTCACTAATTTTGCATCGAAATTTTGAGAATTAAACAAAAAAAACAAGAAATGTTAAGAATTGCAGTACAGTCAAAAGGTCGTCTCTTTGACGACACAATGAATCTTCTCGCCGAGGCTGACATCAAGGTCAGCGCAAGCAAGC
>JBJEAV010000037.1:0-4677 GCA_051869395.1 Prevotella sp. | reverse complement strand
CCTTGGACGAGCGTCCCTTGATGAGAATCTGCGAGAAGTCCTTGTCGAGGAAGATGGAGCCTTTCTTCACCTCAGCGGGTTCGAGGGTGACCTTGATGATTTCAGCCTCACCGTTGGGGTTGGCAGTGAAATAGACAATCTTCGAGCCGGGTGTGCCCTGCGTGAGGTCGTACTCGCGGTCGCGGGTGACACTTGTGACATTGAATCGCTTGATAAAGTAAAAGCCCTTCTTGCCGTCGCGATACACCACATTATATATAGTGCGCTGGTCGTTCTTCTTGAACACTCCCACGTGCAGGATGTTCTTACCAACAAATATCTTGTCAGCCACCTTGATGACCTTGTATTTTCCGTCCTTGTAGAAGATGATGATATCGTCGATGTCGGAGCAGTTGCATACGTATTCGTCCTTCTTCAGACCAGTGCCGATGAATCCCTCCTGACGGTTGATGTACAGCTTCTCGTTGGCCTCGACCACGGTGGTAGCCTCGATGGTGTCGAAGTTGCGTATCTCTGTGCGGCGCGGATGCTCATACCCGTACTTGTCCTTGAGGAACTGGAACCAGTTGGCTGTCACCTCCACAAGGTTGGCAAGGTCGCGGTCAATCTGCTCTATCTCTGCCTTTATGCGTGCCATAAGCTCGTCGGCCTTGTCCTTGTTGAACTTCAATATGCGCTGCATCTTGATTTCGAGGAGCTTGAGGATGTCATCCTTAGTGACCTCGCGCACAAACTGCGGATAATACGGAGTGAGACGCTCGTCGATATGCTCACAAACGGAATCGACGTCGGGAGCCTGCTCAAACTTGCGGTCCTTGTATATGCGTTCCTCTATGAATATCTTCTCAAGCGAGGCGAAGTGGAACTGTTCGAGCAGTTCGCCCTTGCGTATCTCCAGTTCCTGACGCAGCAGGTCCTTGGTGTGATCGACAGAATGGCGGAGCACGTCGCTGACAGTGAGAAACTGCGGTTTGTTGTCCTCGATGACACAACAGTTGGGCGAGATGTTCACCTCGCAGTCCGAGAAGGCATAAAGGGCGTCGAGCGTCTTGTCGGACGACACTCCCGGGGCGAGATGCACCTGTATCTCCACTTCGGCGGCGGTGTTGTCATCCACCTTGCGCGCCTTGATCTTACCCTTCTCGATGGCCTTAAGGATAGAGTCGATGAGAGTGGTGGTGGTTTTGCCGAACGGTATCTCACGAATGACGAGGGTCTTGTTGTCGAGCTTCTCTATCTTCGCCCTCACCTTAAGACTGCCTCCACGCTGTCCGTCGTTGTATTTTCCCACGTCGATACTGCCGCCCGTGGGGAAGTCGGGATAGAGCTGGAAGGGGCGGTCGTGGAGATAGGCGATGGCGGCATCGCATATCTCGCAGAAGTTATGCGGCAGGATCTTTGACGAGAGTCCCACGGCAATACCCTCCACACCCTGCGCCAGCAGCAGCGGGTACTTCACCGGCAGGGTTATGGGTTCCTTGTTGCGGCCGTCGTAGCTCATCTGCCACTCGGTGGTCTTGGGATTGAACACGGTGTCGAGGGCGAACTTCGACAGTCGCGCCTCGATATATCGGGGTGCGGCGGCACGGTCGCCTGTAAGGATATTACCCCAGTTACCCTGGGTATCCACCAACAGTTCCTTTTGCCCCAACTGCACGAGGGCATCGCCAATGGAGGCATCGCCGTGAGGATGGAACTGCATGGTGTGTCCCACGATGTTCGCCACTTTGTTGAAGCGTCCGTCGTCCATTCGCTTCATCGAATGTAGGATTCGCCGCTGCACGGGTTTCAGACCGTCCTCGATATGGGGAACGGCACGCTCGAGTATAACGTATGATGCATAGTCGAGGAACCAGTTCTGATACATTCCGCTGAGGTGATGCACGGCGGAAGCGTCGAATCGGTTCACTGGTTTGTAGTCGGAATGGGCGCCCGTTTCGGCAGCGTCCATTATCTCATTGTCTTTTGTTTCGTCACTCATCGTCTCACAAATTTCCCACAAAGTTACGGCAAAATTTTGAAATATGCAAAAAAAATGCAAGCGTTTTAATTCTTTTTGTAGTTTTAACGCAATAATTTTTGGTTTTTCCAAAATAATACCGTAACTTTGCAAGCTAAAATAAGGAATTTATAATTTATAATTTAAGAAATGGCACAAGAAGACGTATTCAAGAAAATTGTTTCACACTGCAAGGAATATGGTTTTGTATTTCCAAGCAGCGAGATTTACGATGGTCTCGGCGCCGTATATGACTACGGACAGAACGGAGTGGAACTGAAGAACAACATCAAGCAGTACTGGTGGAAGAGCATGGTGCTGCTGCACGAGAACATCGTGGGCATTGACTCTGCTATCTTCATGCACCCCACCATCTGGAAGGCAAGCGGACACGTTGACGCATTCAACGACCCGTTGATTGACAACCGCGACTCAAAGAAGCGCTATCGCGCCGACGTGCTCATCGAAGACCAGATTGCCAAGTACGACGAGAAAATCCAGAAAGAGGTTGCCAAGGCACGCAAACGCTTCGGCGACTCATTCGACGAGGAAAAGTATATGGAGACAAGCGAGCGCGTAAAGGAGACCAAGGCCAAGCGCGACGCACTCCACGCCCGCTATGCCGAGGCAATGCAGGGTCCAGACCTTGAGGCATTGAAGCAGATTATCCTTGACGAGGAGATTGTCGATCCCATCAGCGGAACAAAGAACTGGACAGACGTGCGTCAGTTCAACCTTATGTTCTCAACCGAGATGGGAGCTTCTGCCGACGCTTCGATGAAGGTCTATCTGCGTCCTGAGACTGCACAAGGTATCTTTGTAAACTACCTGAACGTGCAGAAGACAGGCCGTATGAAGATTCCTTTCGGAATAGCACAGATTGGTAAGGCTTTCCGCAACGAGATTGTTGCGCGCCAGTTCATCTTCCGTATGCGCGAGTTCGAACAGATGGAGATGCAGTTCTTCGTGAAGCCGGGCACCGAACTGGACTGGTTCCCGAAGTGGAAGCAGACCCGTATGGCATGGCACCAGGCTCTCGGTTTCGGTGCTGAGAACTACCGATTCCACGACCACGACAAGTTGGCCCACTATGCCAACGCAGCCACTGACATCGAGTTCAAAATGCCATTTGGATTCAAGGAGGTGGAGGGAATCCACAGCCGTACCAACTTTGACCTCTCGCAGCACGAGAAGTTCTCGGGCAAGAGTATCAAATACTTCGACCCGCAGACTAACGAGAGCTACACCCCGTATGTCATCGAGACATCAATCGGTGTTGACCGTATGTTCCTCTCCATCATGTGTCATGCATACGAGGAGGAGAAATTAGAGAACGGTGAGACCCGCGTGGTACTGAAATTGCCCGCAGCCTTAGCTCCCGTTAAACTCGCCGTGATGCCACTCGTGAAGAAGGACGGACTGCCCGAAAAGGCACGCGAGATAATCAACGACCTGAAGTTCCACTTCAACTGCCAGTATGACGAGAAGGACTCTATCGGCAAGCGCTATCGCCGTCAGGACGCCATCGGCACTCCTTACTGCGTGACCGTTGACCACGACACTCTCAAGGACAACTGTGTGACACTCCGTTTCCGCGACACCATGGAGCAGGAGCGTGTGCCAATCTCAGAGCTTAACAGTATCATCGAGGACAAGGTGAGCATCGCAAGCCTTCTCAAGAAACTGCAATGACTCTTTTTAAGGAGTTAAAGGAATTAAAGAAGTTAAAGAAGTTAAGGAAAAATGTTTAAACATAATTTAGCCTTTTCCCTACTCATGATGGTCGTGGCATTGTTCGCCACGACCTCATGCAGCGAGGAAGACAATACCGTTGAAGAATACGCAGACTGGGCGAACGTCAACGACAAGTACTATGACGAACTGACTGCCAAGGTGCAGGCCATGGGCGACAACAGTACTTGGAAGCGAGTGCGCACATGGTCGAAGATTGCCGAGGCTGCAAATGCCAATTCTGACTATATCATCATGGAGAAGCTTGGCAGCGACCCTACGGCAAAGGATGAGTATCCACAATACTCAGACTCTGTTAAGGTACACTACCAAGGACGCATTCTCCCTTCCCCGACATATCCCAAGGGTTATCTCTTTGACTCATCATATAAGGGAGAGTTTGACCCTGCGATAGCCAATCCCACCAAGTTTTCTATAAAAGAATTGGTGGATGGTTTTTCCACTGCATTGCTGAATATGCGCCGCGGTGATTATTACAGGGTGTATATTCCATACCAGTTAGGATATGGTCTGTCTGCCAGCAGTTCAATACCCGCAGGCAGCACGCTGATATTTGAAATCCGAATGGTGGATTTCTGGTGATGTCTTAGCCCTGAAAGGGCGGCATAGCATAGCACAGGGTGTAAGCCTGTGAATCATGGTGTTAAACCCTCTTCCCCTCCCTCCTGCCGTGATGCGGCAGGAGGGAGGGGAAGAGGGTTTATTGTGAGGCCTAAAATGATAGGGCTCACGCCCTATCCTATGTTATGCCGCCCTTTCAGGGCTATTCCTCATTTCTCATTCCTCATTTCTCATTCCTAATATTCTCTCCTTTATTTCCTTCTGCAGTTGAAGAAATTGTCGCGACTGCATATATCCCATGTTCTTTTTCAGCATCTGCTTGGTGTCGGCAAGCGAGTTCTCATAGCATGAGAGTTCGTTGTGCA
>JBJEAV010000036.1:7554-21231 GCA_051869395.1 Prevotella sp. | reverse complement strand
GCTGCCAACACGTCATCCACACGTCCGATAGGAGTGTTGTGTGGAGCACTCTTCACTATGTCGGGATTAGTGCGCGCCTCCTCTGCAATCTTGCGCATCACGGCGATAAATCCGTCGATGGTGTCCTTGCTCTCGTTCTCGGTAGGCTCAATCATGAGCGACTCATGGAATAGCAAGGGGAAATAGATTGTGGGAGCGTGATAACCATAGTCGAGCAGTCGCTTAGCAACGTCCATGGTGGTGACACCAGTGGATTTGTCGCGAAGTCCGTCGAAGACAAACTCGTGCTTACAGAGTCCCTCGATTGGCAGCAGATACTCGTCCTTGAGCGACTCCTTGATATAGTTGGCATTGAGAGTGGCAAGCGGACCCACCATCTTCATATTCTCGCGACCAAGGGTGAGGATGTATGTCAAGGCACGCAGCAATACGCCGAAGTTGCCGTGATATGGTCCTACGGAAATCTTTCCGCCATCAGTAGAGCTGAAGTCGATAGCCTTCACATCAGCCAAAGAACGGGCAGAAGAAGCATCGGGCAGGAACTGCTCCAATCCGGCACGCACGCCCACAGGACCTGCACCGGGACCGCCACCTCCGTGAGGAGTGGAGAATGTCTTATGCAGATTGATGTGCATCACGTCGAAGCCCATGTCACCCGGACGGCATGCACCGAGCATCGGGTTGAGGTTGGCTCCGTCATAATACATCAATCCGCCACACTCATGCACGAGCTTGGCAATCTCAGGAATATCCTGCTCAAACATACCGAGAGTGTTGGGATTGGTCATCATCATCGCAGCCACGGTGTCATCGAGGATGCCACGAAGGTCGTTCACATCCACAAAGCCCTGTGCAGTGCTCTTCACCTCAACAACCTCCAGTCCGCACACTGCTGCCGAGGCAGGATTGGTGCCATGGGCAGAGTCGGGGATAATCACCTTGGTGCGCTTCACGTCGCCACGGCTCTCATGGTATGCACGGATAATCATGAGACCCGTAAGTTCGCCATGAGCTCCAGCGAATGGGTTGAGAGTGAAACGGCTCAATCCCGCTATAGCAGACAGATGCTGCTGAAGCTGCTCGCACACGTCGAGGGCACCCTCGACAGTGGCAGCGGGTTGCATGGGATGCAAGCCGGTGAACTCAGGCATATTAGCCACTTCCTCGTTGATGACGGGATTGTATTTCATAGTGCAGCTGCCCAACGGATAGAAACCGTTGTTCACGCCGAAGTTGTTCTCACTGTGATTGGTATAATGGCGCACCACCGTCATCTCGTCGCACTCGGGCAGTGCGGCATCCTCCTCACGGCAGAGCGCAGAAGGAATGTCATAGTCGCCAAACTGGTTCTTCGGAAGAGAATAGCCACGACGGCCTTCCTTTGAAAGTTCAAATATCAGATTACCATATAATTTGTTGTTCATAGTCGTAGCTAATTAAATTAAACCAACCAGTTTGTCAATCTCTTCCTTGGTGCGCTTCTCGGTAACGGCAAACATGATAGTGTCGTCAGCCACCTTCACACCACCGAATATACCATTGCCGATGAACTTCTGCTGCAGGGCATCAACATCACCGTTGTAGCGCACGCAGAACTCGTTGAAGAACGGAGCGGGGAAAGCCATCTCAAACTTACCCGTAGCCACAAGGCGTTCGGCGAGATAATGCGCACCTGCATACGACAAGCGGGCTGCCTCCTTGAGACCCTCCTTGCCCATCAGCGACATGTAGATGGTGACGAAGAGAGCCATGAGACTTTCGTTTGAGCAGATGTTGGATGTGGCTTTCTGGCGACGTATATGCTGCTCGCGAGCCTGCAGTGTGAGTACGAAGGCACGCTGTCCGCGATTGTCCTTGGTCATACCTACGATACGTCCGGGCAACTTGCGGATGAGCTTCTCTGTGCAACACATATATCCCACCGATGGTCCGCCGAAGGTCATTGGAATACCAAGGCTCTGACCGTCGCCCACGGCAACGTCAGCACCCCATTCTCCCGGAGTCTTCAGCAGTGCGAGGTCGGCAGCCACACTGTTGATGACGAAGAGTGCCTTATTGGCATGAGCCTCGTCGGCCATACCTGTGAAATCCTCCACATTACCATAATAATTAGGCTGCTGCACAATCATTCCCGCAACACCACCCTGAGCTATCTTGGCTGAATAGTCGGCACGGTCGGTCACACCGTCCTTTGCCTTCACCATCTCTATCTCCACACCATGGAAATGGGCGTAGGTATTCACCACCTCCACAATCTTCGGGTCGATAGTCTCGGAGAGGAGCACCTTGTTGGCCTTCTTTCCTGCAGCGATACACATCAGCATAGCCTCGGCAGTGGCTGTGGAACCGTCATACATAGAGGCATTAGACACATACATGCCCGTGAGTTCGGCCATCATCGACTGATACTCGAAGATATAATGCAATGTACCTTGAGAAATCTCCGCCTGATAGGGAGTATAAGATGTAAGAAACTCCGAACGCTCCACGATGCTCGGGATGACGGAGGGTGTGTAGTGGTCGTAAGTACCCGCACCGGCAAAGCAGGTTAGCTGGGTGTTCTTCTCGCCTAAGGCCTTAAACCACTGGCGGATTTCCAGTTCGCTCTTGGCCTCGGGCAGGTCGTAGTCGCCCTTGAACCGTATGCTCTCGGGCACTTCGGCATAAAGACCGTCCAAAGAAGAGACACCGGCCTTGGCCAGCATCTCTTTTAGGTCTTCTTCCGTATGGGGGAAAAACTTGTATGTCATAAACTGTCTTGTTTACTCTTCGTTCTTGCAGTGCTCCTCGTATGCGGCGGCATCCATGAGGTTGTCGAGTTCAGTCTTGTCGGAGAGCTGCACCTTGATAATCCAGTTCTCGAAGGAATCCTGGTTGAGCAGCTCAGGAGCATCCTCAAGAGCCTCGTTCACCTCAACGATAGTTCCGCTGACAGGAGAAATCAGGTCGCTGGCAGCCTTCACGCTCTCAACGGCACCGAAATCCTCGCCTGCCTCTACCTCATCATCCACTTCGGGCATATCAACATACACCACATTACCCAAGGCGTGCTGTGCATAGTCGGTGATACCAACATAACCATACTCGCCTTCCACTCTCACATACTCGTGTGACTCTGAATAATAGAGTCCTTCAATAACTTTTGCCATATCTTTAATATTTTAATTCTTTAATATTTTAATTTTTTAATTCTTCTTATAGTGTTTCTCGTAGAACTTCTTCTTCACCACCACTCCGGGGAAGGTCTTCTTGCGAATCTGCACCTCAAGCGGTGTGCCGAGCTTGTTGAACGGCACCTTCACGAGAGCCATGCACACGCTCTTGTCCGTGGAGATAGTGTGATAACCGGTTGTCACCTCGCCCACTGGTTCGCCGTCCTTCAATACGGTATATCCATGGCGTGGAATAGCCTTGCCTTCAAGTTCAATGCCCACAAGGCGACGCTCAACACCGTTCTCCTTCTGGTCAACGAGAGCCTCGCGCCCAATGAACTCCGGCTTGTCGAGCTTGCAGAATATGCTCAGTCCAGCCATCACGGGAGAGATGTCGGCAGAGAGTTCGTCGCCGTAGAGTGGCAGACCAACCTCAAAGCGCAATGTGTCGCGACAACCAAGTCCACAAGGCTTGCAGCGTCCGCTTGCTATGAGTTTGTCCCAGCACTCGCGGATGTAGTCATGAGTGCCGTATATCTCGAATCCGTCCTCACCGGTATATCCCGTGCGGCTCACGATGACGGTACAAGCCTCGTCGCAGCATGAGCAGTCGCCCTTCAGGCAGATGGTCTTCACGGTGTAGAAAGTGAGTTCTGCGCACTTCAGTCCGAGCACTTCTTCAACTACCTTCTCAGAGTCGGGCCCCTGCACAGCCAACTGTCCGTAGAAATCGGAGCGGTTCTGTATGTCGATGTCGAAGCCCTTGGCGTGCTCGGTCATCCATGCCCAGTCCTTGTCGATGTTTGCGGCGTTGATGACGATGAAGAAGTCATTTTCGCCCATCTTATATACGAGGAGATCATCCACCGTTCCGCCGTTCTCATAGCACATCATGCCATAGAGAATCTTGCCAGGCTCCATGCCGCGCACATCGTTGGTGAAGATATGGTTGACGTAAGCCTCGGCGTCGGGACCCTTTACGGTCACCTCGCCCATGTGGGACACGTCGAACACACCGCAGGCTCCGCGCACAGCCTCGTGCTCGTCCTTGATGTCAGAATACTGGATAGGCATGTCGAAGCCGCCGAAAGGGCTTATCAAGGCTCCGAGAGCCACATGCTTGTCATAAAGACACGTTCTTTTGTTTTCTTCCATAGTTCTTATTTTAAGTTTTTAATTATAATTTCCCAAGCAACAACTCCACAAATTCTTGCTTTCTAAGATTGAGTATCGCTTCGTCGAGATTGTCGGGCAGGGTCTGCTGCAGGGCATCGGCATCAAGCATTGTCCCACGCAGGGGTTTGAGTATCATGGCATCCACGTCGCCCACTATGAAATAGTCGCCGAGCATCGCCACACTGCGTATCTCACCGTTCTTCAACTCCAAGCGTATCTCGAAGTCGCCCACGTTGTCAATCCTGCCCTTGCGTGTTATGGTATATTTGGGATTGTTGCCATAGATAAACTCGTCGGTCAGGTATTCCTTTTCGATTTCCTCAATGCCACGCACGTCATCGGCGGTCAGGCGGATCTCTCCGTCGCAGAGATTGTCGCGCACGAACTGCTTGAACTCCTCGATGTCCATCGTGGTGTAGTCCTTCAGCAGGGCTATGCGCTGCCTAACGCTCTCCACACCCTTGCTCACGAGTTTCTCGTCGCTCGGGGTGATGGCTCCCACCATATTCTCCATGTTGGTGTCATAGAGCATGGTGCCATGCACTATGCTTCGCCCTGTTCCCTTATGCCCCCGCCGGGAGACATGATAGAAGGCATTGCCCGACACCTTGCGGTCGCCAATCATCACGTCGTTGCGCCCGCTGGCCTTGGCATCCACGCCCATCTTGCGGAGCACGAGCACCACCATATTAATATATCTGTTGAAGGTGAATCCCACCGCCTCGTCCTTTGTTATATAGGAGAACATGATGTTGCTCATGTCGGCATACACGCATCCTCCGCCGCTCTTTCGGCGATAGGTCTTGATGCCGCGCTGGCGGCAGAACGGTATGTTAACCTCGTTTTCTATCAACTGATTGCGACCGAATATGACACTCGGTTCCACCTGCCACATAAAAAAGCTGTCCTGCTCGTCTATGTGGTATGCAACATATTCTTCCATGGCGAGGTAGAAAGACAGTCTCCTGGTCTTCTCCTCAGGCAGTGCGATATACTTCATTCCGATAATATTTGGTCTGTGTTTTATAAATCATGATGCAAATTTATAAAGAAAATATTTATCTACCAAATATTATCGGAAAAAAGTTGCTAAATAAAGTGAATATATTAGATATTCAAGTTTAAGAAGTCTTCTATACAAATGTTTCGAGGAACTTGACTGTGCCGCTCACCTTCAAAGTGTCGGTGGTTGCAGGCAGGAGCACTGTCTCGCCTTCGCGGAACGAATATGTGTTGCCCTCGGCGGTGAGAATCTCGCCCTCTCCCTTCAATGCTATGAGAATGACAAAGGAGTCGAGTTCCGAATAATCGAGCGTCATAGGCTCGGTGAGGTCATACACCGCGGTGGTGAACAGCGGGCATGACACAAGCTGGGTAGCCTCGTTCTTGGCGGGAGTGTATTCAGTGCGGTAGTCATCGAGCACGGTATAGTCGATGGCCTCGGCGGCCTCGCGGGTGTGCAGCTCACGGTAGTTGCCTTCCTTGTCCTTGCGCTTGTAGTCGTAGATACGGTATGTCACGTCGCTCGTCTGCTGTATCTCGGCGATGAACGAGCCGCTGCAGATGGCGTGGATGCGTCCTGCGGGGATAAAGAAGCAGTCGCCGCTCCTGACCTTATAGTTGCCGAGGGCGTCGCATATAGTGTCGTCCTCCACCATACGGGCGTATTCCTCGGGAGTGATCTTCTTCTTCAGTCCCACCTTCAGCGAGGCATCCTCGTCGGAGTCCATCACATACCACATCTCGGTCTTTCCCATAGGCTTACCCTGGCGATGAGCCGTCTCGTCGTCAGGATGCACCTGGATTGACAGGTCCTGGCGGGCATCGATGAACTTGATGAGAAGCGGAAACCTGTCGCCGAATCTCCTGTAGTTGTCCTCGCCCACGAGTTTCTCCTTCATCTCGGCAAGCAGTTCGTTGAGCTTCCTCCCCTTGAACTCGCCTTCAGAGACAACCGATTCATTGCCGGGAACACCCGACACTTCCCAACTCTCACCCACATTTTCCATATCGAACTGCAGGTGCTTGAATGATACGATTTTGCTGCCGCCCCAAATAGTCTGCTTCAGCAGCGGCTCGAATTTTAATACTTCCATACTAATATAACTACGTTTGGTATCTGGTTTTTACTAATGTCTTTAACTTCCTTAACTTCTTAAACTCCCCCATCAATTATCCTTCCAGAACGCCGGAGTGAAGAGCAGCAGGACGGTCATTATCTCAAGACGTCCCATGAGCATCAGGAGCGAGGTAATCCACTTGACCACGTCGGGAAGCGTGTTCCACGACATCACCGGACCTATCTCGGTGCCAAGCGTGGGACCCACGTTGCTCACGCAGCTCAAAGCGATGGTTATGGCATTGGTGTTGTCAACACCCACGGAAATCATTATCGTTGCCGACACTACGCTCATCAGCACAAACACCGAGAGAAACGACAGCAACGACGGCAACTTCGACTGGGGCACGGTCTGACCGTTGATTTTCACGGGCAGAACAGCATTGGGGTGCAGTATGCGACGGAACTCATTGCGGATGACCTTAAGGATCATGACTCCGCGGATGCACTTGAATCCGCCGCTCGTGCTGCCGGCACAGGCTCCTATGAACATGCAGCAGCCAAGAACAACCCACGTGATATGTGGCCACTGGCCGGCATCGTCGTTGAAGAGTCCTGTGGTTGTGATGAACGACACCACCTGGAAAAGCGCACTGCGGAATGCCTGCTCAAGCTCATAGCCGCGGGTGGTGATGAGAAGCGACATAATCCACACCGTGGCAACAGTGACCACACCGATATACAGACGGAACTCGGAGTTGCGGCATAGGTCGAGTATCTTGCCCTTGAACACCGACATATAGAGCATCATGAAGTTGATGCCCGAAAGAAACTGGAACAGTATGCCGAGGTATTCGATGAGGGGCGAATGAAAATGCAGAAGCGAGTCGTTGTGAGGGGCGAATCCGCCCGTGGCAGTGGTTGTCATCGAGTAGTTGATACTGTCAAACAATCCCATGCCTGCCGCCCAGAAAGACACGGCGCAAGCCACCGTCAGCACGAGATATATGCTCCATATCCACTTGGCACTTGTGGAGAGACGGGGATGCAGCTTCGACTTGATAGGACCTGTGGCCTCGGCGGCGAACACCTTCATGCTTCCGCCCACTATCGACGGAAGCACGGCTATGGTGAAGAACACTATTCCCAATCCGCCTATCCACTGCGTCATGGTGCGCCAGAAGAGTATGCCGTGGGGCAGGTGCTCCACATCATCGAGGATAGACGCACCGGTGGTGGTGAATCCCGACATCGTCTCGAAATAGGCATTGGTGACATCGGGAATGAAGCCGCCGATGAGGAAGGGGAACATGCCAAAGATACTGAACACCACCCATGCCGCCGACACCACGAGATAAGCGTCGCGGCGCGACAGGTTGTTGTCGGAGTCGCGACCCACAAACCGCGCTATCAGTCCGCCCATCGTGGTGAGCAATGTGGAGGCAAGAAACGAGAACGAGTCGTCCTCGCCGTACCATAGGGACACTCCTAAGCATATCAGCAGGAAACCAGCCTCGATGAACAGCAACTGGCCTATAATCCGGAACAATAACCTGTAGTTAATCATAAGACATTATTTATATTCACCCAAGAAAATCAAACAGATGGTGGGGCTTGAAGAACTTCTCCACCTTCTTCATGTCCTGCTCATGGCTGAACACCATCACCGAGTCGCCTGCCTGAATGCGCGAGTTACCGTTGACGAGCATTCCCTCGCCATTGCGCACCAGTCCGCCGATAGCCACCCCGAAGGGCAGTCCGAGGTCTTTCACCGCCTTCTTGGTCACGGGTGAACCCTCTGCGGCAGTGAACTCCGCCACGTCGCTGTCAACGAGCATCAGTGAGCGCATGTTGCTCACGTCGGCGTCGAGCATCATCTGGTAGATATGGCTTGCGGCGATGGTCTTCTTGTTGATGATAGTACCTATGTCCAGTCCCTCTGCCATGCTCACATAGTCGAGGTTCTCCACCAAGGCGATGGTCTTTCTCACCCCTAACCTCTTGGCAGTGAGACAGGCGAGGATATTAGCCTCGGCATTGTCGGTGAGGGCGACGAAAGCCTGGGTGTTGCGTATGCCCTCTTCAACGAGAAGCCCCACATCACGACCGTCACCGTGAATCACCATACAGTCGGTGTCGCTGAGCAGGTAGTTGAGACGCTCGCAGCGTTTCTCGTCCATTTCGATGATTTTCACGTTCATATAGTCGGGCACGGTGAGGGCGGTTCTCACGGTGGTTTTTCCTCCGCCCATGATAATCACGTTCTTCACGTCGGCATAGTGTTCCTTGCCCACTATCTTGCGTATGTATGGGATATATTCCTTGGCGGTCATGAAATAGGCGAAGTCCGCGTTGTGGAGTTCGTCATTACCGCCGGGGATGATGGTTTCTCCTCCTCGTTTTATAGCCACTATATGGTAGGGGTCGTCGGGACCGCAAAGCTGCTTTAGTGGCTTGTTAAGTATCTCGCAGGTCTCGCGCAGCTTTATACCGAGCATCACGAGAGCACCGTCGTGCAAGTCCCATCGCTGTCTCACCCAACTGAGTTTCAGTCCGTTGATGATGTCGGCGGCTGCGAGCACTTCGGGATAGATGAGCGAGTCGATGCCCAACTTCTCGAAGAATGACTTGAGCTTAGGGTCGAGGTATTCATAGTTGTCTATACGCGCCACGGTCTTCTTGGCTCCGATACCGTGGGCGATGATACATGCGTTCATGTTACGGCTCTCGTCGGGCGTGACACCCACGAAGAGGTCGGCATTCTTCACTCCCGCCGTCTCCAGGTCCTTGATGCTCGTGGGCGAGCCTTGCATGGTCATTATGTCATAGTCACTGTCCAGCCCCTCCAAGCGGCTGCCGTCATCGTCCATCAGCGTACAGTCCTGATGTTCCTTCGACAGCAGTTTGGCAAGATGTGTGCCAACAGCTCCAGCTCCTCCAATAACAATCTTCATGTCCTTTACACCTTATTTATATATAGTATTTACTATCGTCTCATTGTCCATTCCGATTATCTCGCGCAGCTGGGCAATAGTGCCGTGCTCCACGAAATGGTCGGGCATACCGATACGCTTCACCTTAGTCGGATAACCGTAATCCTGAAGCCACTCCATCACCGCCGAACCGAATCCGCCGTTGCGTGCCCCGTCTTCCACGGTCACTATCTCCTTGAACTTGCTGCCTATCTCGTGGAGCAACTTCTCGTCGAGCGGCTTCACAAACCGCATGTCATAGTGGGCGGCGGTCTTACCGCGGGTTCCGTCCTTCTCAGCCTCGGCAATGGCATCTGCCACGTCGTTGCCTATGGGACCGAGAGTAAGCACAGCCACGTCGTCGCCGTCCTTGAGCTTGCGTCCCGTTCCAGGTTCGATTCTCTCAAATGGGCATTGCCACTCGGCCTTAACCCCGCATCCGCGGGGATAGCGGATTACCCACGGGCCCATACCGTCCAACTGGGCGGTGAACATCATCCTCCGGAGTTCCCACTCGTCCATGGGCGAGCAGATTGTGAGGTTAGGCACTGGGCGCAAGGCGGCTATGTCGAACGCACCGTGGTGAGTAGGACCGTCCTCGCCCACGAGTCCCGCCCTGTCGAAACAGAACACCACATGCAGGTTGAGGATAGCCACGTCGTGGATGATATTGTCGTATGCCCTCTGGGCGAATGCACTGTATATATTACAGAAAGGCACGAGCCCCTCCTTTGCCAGTCCGCCGGCGAAGGTGGCGGCATGTCCCTCGGCTATGCCCACGTCGAAAGCTCTCTCGGGCATCTCCTTCATCATGATGTTGAGCGAGCAGCCCGATGGCATGGCGGGGGTGATGCCCACAATCTTGGGATTCTGCTTGGCCAGTTCGAGTATTGTGCGCCCGAACACCACCTGGTATTTCAGCGGCTCTCCGGGCTTGTGCTCCACGATACGCTCACCTGTATCCACGTCAAACTTTCCGGGTGCGTGCCAAATCTGCGGGGTCTTCTCGGCAGGGGCATACCCCTTGCCCTTCACCGTGTGCAGGTGGAGGAGCTTGGGTCCGGTCATGCCCTTCAACTGGCGGAGTATTCTCACTAACTCCTTTATGTTATGCCCGTCGAACGGCCCGAAATAGCGGATGTTCAGTCCCTCGAAGATGTTCTGCTGATGGCTTATTGCCGACTTCAGGGCATTGCTCAGCCGCATGAGTCCCTTGCGGCGGTCTTCCTCCAAGTAGCCCCTGGAGTGAAGCCACTTGGATGCCTTGAAGCGAAGTGCGTTGTAGGTCTCGTTGGTGTTAAGTCCGAGCAGATACTGCTTCATGCCTCCCACACTGCGGTCAATCGACATGTTGTTGTCGTTGAGTATGATGAGCATGTCGTTGGGATACTGCGAGACATTGTTAAGTCCCTCGAAGGCGAGACCGCCGCTCATTGCGCCGTCGCCGATCACGGCAACCACGTGGCGCTTGCGGTCGCTTCCGCTCTCGGCGGAAATCTTGTTGGCCACCGCCATACCGAGGGCCGCGGATATTGAGTTGCTTGCATGTCCGCATTCGAATGTGTCATACTCGCTCTCCTCAGGCGAGGGGAATGGCCTCACGCCGTGCAGCTTGCGGTTGGTGGAGAATTTGTCGCGCCTGCCCGTTAGTATCTTGTGTCCGTAGGCCTGGTGTCCCACATCCCATACGATTCTGTCCTCTGGTGTGTCGTAAACGTAATGCAGCGCCACGGTCAGCTCCACCACTCCAAGACTGGAGGCGAGATGACCGGGGTTCACCGACAGTTCGTTGACGATGTCTTCCCTCAGTTGTTTGCACACTTCCGGTAACTTGTCAACCGGCAGTTTCCTGAGGTCGTCGGGGTAGTTAATCTTGCCAAGAAGGCTCATATCGTTTGTTTCCAAAATATCTATCTTTAGTATTCAAAGTGCAAAGATACATCTTTTTCTTTAAATAATCGAATATATTGGCAAATATTTGAAAAAAAATGTTTATTTCGTGATTATGGCAGCCCATCCGCCTCCTGATGCAAGATGTATGTCGAGCTTCTCGCCCGCCTTAACTCTTTGCTTTATATGGCGGTAGTCGGTGGCTTCCTTCTCGGCGTTTACGCCATCGGCAAAGACATCAGCCTCGTATGTCCCCTCGCCGAGGAATGACAGGTCGATAGTGAGGTCGCGCGCTGTCCAGTCGGTCATCGCCGCCACATACCATGTGTTGCCCTTGCGCCTTGCCACCACGGTGTATTCGCCCATGCGTCCGTCGATTGCCACCGTCTCGTCATACACGGTGGGTATGCGGGCGATGAAGTCGGTGCATTCCTGTTCGCGCTCGTATTTCGTGGGACTGTCGGCGAGCATCTGCAGCGGTGCCTCGAATGTGGCGTACATGGCCATCTGGTGTACTCTCGTTCCCTGGCTCATGGGGTGGTCGTTGTTGCCGAAGAAGTTGTCGCGGCGTGCGTTGTCCATGGCTCCGGGGGTATAGTCCATCGGACCTGTCAACATCCTCAGATAGGGTATTGTCACGTCATATCGCGGCTGGTTGTGCAGTGGTCCGTCGCCCACTCTCGGTTCCCACTTCGAGTTCTCCAGTCCCTTCACTCCCTCGAAGTTAAGGATATTGGGATATGCCCGCTGTATGCCCGCGGGCTTTAGTCCGTGATAGTCGAGCAGCAGGTGATGCTTTGCGGCACTCTCGGCTATCTTGTATGCCGAGACTATCACCTCCTGGTCGTCGCGGTCGAAGAAATCCACCTTGAATCCCTTTATTCCCATATCGGCATAGCGTTTCATCACCGCGTCGGTCAGGGCTATGTCGTTCTGGGGATTACTGCCGATGAGGTTGCGCCAGCTCGACCATAGTATGATGCCCACTCCCCTGCGCTGTCCGTAGGCGATGAGGGCTTCGAGGTCGATGTCGGGATTCAGGTCATCGGTGAGCGACTCTCCTCCGCTCCATCCCTCGTCGATGATGATGTATTCGAGGTTGTTCTTGGCGGCGAAGTCGATATAATACTTATATGTAGGCGTGTTCATGCCCGACTTGAAATCCACACCAGTGATGTTGGTGTTGTTCCACCAGTCCCAAGCCACCTTTCCGGGCTTAATCCACGACGTGTCGTTAATCCTGCACTTCGGGGCAAGCAACTGCGCCACGTCGGAGTTCATTATCTCCCTGTCTTCCTTAGCCACCACCACGGCTCGCCACGGCAATACCTGCCCTTTGGTGATTCGGGCGATATAGCCAGCCCTCTTCGTCGGCACGAGATTAAGCCTTGCATATCCGCCTATCTCGCTCTCTATGGGATATGGCGCAAACTTTGCCCTAAGCGAGTTGCCCTCGCCCTTCACGAGCATCATTCCGGGATAGTTTTCCACTCCTGCGTCCATCACCACTGCCCTGCCCACTGCGGGCACTGTCACTGCCATCGGGGTGATGGCAAGCGAGTCGCCGAACATCTCCGAGAGGCATTGCTCGTCGTAGTACGACTCAAAGCTGTAACACCAGCGCTCGCCGCCGCGGTTGTCGTTGACGTAGGGCACAAATGCCTCGCCGTCAGAGGGAAACCGGAACTCTGCTGTCTCACAATCCACCGTGGCAGCCTTCTTAACTCCCGGAAGGATCCTGTAGGCGGCAAAGCCGTCATACGCCCTCAGTTCCACCTTTGCTCCCGTCTTGAAGGATAGTGTCACCGTGTTGTATCTGTCTCTTATCTCACTGCGCTTGGCGTAGAACACGGCTTCGGTCTTATCCACTGCTGTCATTTTTGACGCACTGGCCTTGCCGGCAATAACCTCCTTCCCGCCAATGGTTATGCCCACTGCCGATGGTTCGGTCACGGTCATTCCGTCGTAGTCGATACTCCACGTCATACCGCCACTACATTCCGCGGTCACCTTCAGTCTTCCGTCAGGTGATGTCACTATAGTCTTGTTGCTATTGTCAGCTGCCCATACCGCATTTGCGGTCATCACAAGGGCGATTACGGTTTTTATCAGTCTTTTCATATTACGTGTTATAAGTTATTGCAATAATAAGTTGAATTTTCGGTGCAAAGGTAACATAAAAAAACGAAAAACAATATGTTTTCATGGCGTTTATACTAATTTAACGCTGATATTATTTCTTTTGAAAACATATAAGTTCGCTCTTGGAATAATAGGATACATAGTTGATTGAACGTGTCTCAACCATACTGGCCGAAAAAATGAGGATAGCAATACAAGTTTTTCCGCGAAACGCTTGTTTATATCAAAGAAATGTGTTAACTTTGTGGGCGAAATTGCGAAACAAAGATCAGAAACAATGAGAATA
>JBJEAV010000036.1:0-7454 GCA_051869395.1 Prevotella sp. | reverse complement strand
GAGGAACAACGCGAAATGCTGCGGCAGATGGTGAAGGCGGTGGAGAAATACCAACCCGACGCCTTCGTCATATCGGGCGACGTATATGACTCGGTGCAGCCAACCGCCTCGGTGCAGACTATGCTCACGGAAGCCCTGATGGACATCCATCGCGCACGTCCGGAGATGCTCATAGTGTGTATCGCCGGCAATCACGACAGCGGCAGCCGCCACACCATATTCCGCACGCCATGGAAGGCACTGAACGTGGAGATGGTGGGCAACATATCGCGCGACTCACATCTGGAGGACTATATATTCAAGGTGGAGGGCAAGGGATATATCGTGGCGGTGCCGTTCGCCGCCGAGCGTTTCATGCCTGAGGATGTTTTTGCACGCCTCGGCGAGATGGTGGAGGAGATGAACCGCGAAGAGCAGTTGCCTGTGTTCCTCGCGGCGCATATCAGTGTGGCACGTTGCGACTACCGCGGGCACGAGATGGCTACCGACGACAATATCGGTGGTCTTAACTGTCAGGAAATAAGTGAGCTTGGCGATGGATATGACTATGTAGCCCTCGGACATATACACAAGCAACAACAGTTGGACAGCGTCGGCAGGATCTTCTACTGCGGCACTCCTATAGCAATGAGCTTCGACGAGGTGTATCAGGGCAACCGGCACTCGGCGTTGCTCGTGGATTGCCAATGGCACAGGCACCTGCCGATAGTTACGCCCATAGAGATTAGCAATCCCCGTCCTTTAGTGAACATCCCGCAGGAGGGATTCGCACCATGGGAGGAGGTGAAGAGGGAGTTTGCCGACTATCCCCGGGACATTCCTTCATATATACGTCTGAATGTGGAGGTTGACGGCTACCTGCCCTCGGGTGCCAACGAGGAGGCAAGCGTTATAGCCGATGAAAAGGCATGCCGCTTCTGCCTGATAAACTCGAAGCGCAAGGACAACAGCGGCGAACAGGGCAAGACGCTCACATTCACCACGTCGGAGTTCAAGCTACTCGACACCACCGAAGTGGCGAGGATGTGGATAGAGTCGCGGGGCGACGTGTTCGACGAGAGTATGAGGGAGATACTCGAGGAAGTGAAAACTCTACTTATTTTAAACACAGAGAGACAGAGGGAATAATTAATTTTAGGGAAGATACAGAGATAATAACACTTTGACTCCGTAACTCTGTGTTTTATAAAAAATGAATTATGAAAATACTGAAACTGCATATATACAACATTGCCTCGATTGAGGACGAGAAAATCGACTTCACTGAATCGCCACTCGGCGACAGTGACGTGTTTCTGATTACAGGCAAGACGGGGTCGGGCAAGACCACCATCCTCGACGCCATCTGCCTCGCACTCTACCGCACCACGCCACGACTGTGGCAATGCAGGGGAGACAAAGTGGAGAACAACAGCGACAACCTCGCACTCAACGACCCGCGCCAACTCATGCGGCGCAACACGGGAGAGGCTTACGTGATACTGACATTCGAGGGTATCGACGGACATGAATATGAGGCGGAATGGCATGTGCAGCGAGGAAAGAAGAAAAAACCCAACGTGAGTCTCGACCCGGCCACCTGGAGGCTGAAGGACATCACCTCGGGCAAGGAATACACAGGACGGGGCGAGAAGGTGAGCGAAGTGAGGGATGCCATACGACTGGCTGTGGGGCTGGAGTTCAGCCAGTTCTGCCGCACCACCATGCTGGCTCAGGGAGAGTTTACACGATTCCTCAAGAGCAGCGAAAAGGAGAAGGTGGAAATACTTGAAAAAATCACACACTTCACGGAATACACCCTGATAGGCAGACGTATATACGAAATCACTGCCGAAAAGAAAAAGACTCTCGACGAGGCTCTCATAAAGGCTCAGGACACCGGACTCGGCGACGATGAACTGGCAGCCTTGCAGGAGGAGACAAGGACTATCGAGACCATTGTGAAGCAGAAAGGGGAAGAGAGGACAACAATCTCGCGCAAAAGGCAATGGCTTATGGACGACACCAAGCTAAAGGAAGAAAAATCGGCTGCCGAAAAAAGTTTGAGAATGGCAGAGGAAATGATTGCCAACGACAATTTCAAGAGCAACGAAATGACAGTCAGGCAATGGCGCGACACTGCCGACGCAAGGACCGCCCTGAAAGAAAGGGAGAATGCCAAGGCTGCTGCCGGAAAATATGATGAGCAAAGAAAGGAACTTGCCGAGACATACCGCTCTCTCATCGGAGGCATCGCCTTCTATGAGAACCTGCAGAAGGAAAAGAATGACGCATACGCACTCGTAAAGAAGTATATCGCGGATAATGCAGACAAGGAGACCCTATACGACAAGGCTGACGCTCTCGCCATACAGCTCAGGCAGATAGATGCCGACCGCATCAGGATTGGCAATGAGAAAAGAAAGATTATTGACAACAGCAGGACTCTCAACGAGACTCTTCTTCCGCAATACGACAAGGCAGAAAAGGCAATTGCCGATGCCAACGAAGCTATCAGGCAATGCGAGAACGACATCAAGAGGCACGAGGAGGAACTCGATGACATAGGCATGAACGCTCTGTATAAAAAGCAGCAGGACATATCGGCACTGCTCTCGCTCATAGACCACGCCAAGACTATGCTCAACAACCTCGACAATATCAGAAAGGCTTATAAGGAGAGGGGCTTGCAGCTCGACAAGACCCGCACCGAACTGGAGGAGAAAACAAGAAAGGCAGAGGAAATGGAACCTGCAATCACCACTGCCAAGGCAAGGATGGAAGCGGCGGAGGAATTGCTCGGCAAGCACAACAACACCGTGGAGAAATGGGCGGTGAACATGCGTCACTCTCTGCACGTGGGCGACGTGTGCCCTGTATGCCAACAGACGGTAAACTCCATACCTGAGGAATCCATAATCCAGAAGCTGTATCTGCAAGTAAAGGAGCAATACGAAACAGCAAAGCGGGAATACGATGAACTACTGAAAAAATGGAACAAACTGACGGCGGAAACCAATGCCGACAAGAACGCCTACCAGCGCGACAAACAGGCTCATGACAAGGATAAATCGGTGGCGGAGGCTGAACTCGCGGCAAAAGACGCTTGTCGAAGATGCGGCATCACGACATTGGAGGAGGACATACGCCAACAGTTGGACTCCCTTATGGTTTCATCCCTCAGACAGGGTGAGGAACTGAATAAAACTATCGCCACAGGGGAGGCAAAGAACAAGGAAATCAAAGAGTTGCGCAAGTCATTGTCTGCCATGAGAAAGAAGATTGAGACCGCACTGCAACCGGTACTTGAGAAATGCAAGGCGGCTAAGGACTCGTGCGTGAAGGCCATCGATACCTCCAACATCGTAATAAAGACCGCAGAGGAGGCTATCGGTCAAAACGCCACCGTCATAAACGAATACATCCCAGAACCGGAATGGACGGAAGAGCCGAAGGAGTATGCCGCCAAACTGTCAGCCGCGGCAAAGGCATACCGCGACAAGCAGCAGGAAAAGAACACACTGGAAAAGGGACTTGAACAGTTGGCGAATATACTGGACAACACTCGCGACACACAGCACAACATACTCTCCACCCTGCCCGACTGGAGCGGGATTGAAGCCGCGGAATGTAGGCGTAACAGCTCATTGCTGTCAGACATGAACTCACTTGCCAACTCTGTCACATCCAACATCGCCCTCGGCAACAAGGCTAAAGAAACAATATCCAAAGCCCAACAGCAGATCGACTCTTATCTCGACAGCAACCCTTTGATGGACATCGGCATATTGGAGAAACTTGGCAGCCTCTCTTCATCTTATATAGAGACTATAGAGACGGAATGTCAAAGGCTGAGGTCAGAGCTCCAGAAACATCAGGCTTTGCTCGCAAACGTCAATTCGCGCATACAAACTCATCTTGAAGAAGAGACAGGCAAGATGATAACCGAAGAGGACAATGTGGAGACATTAGGCGAGAACATACAGACTCTTGACGCGGAGATAAACCGCCTGAACCAGGACTACGGGGCGAAGAAGAAAACCATAGAGGATGACAAGGCAAAGAAGGCAAACGTGGCCCTGCTTAAGGAACAGGCGGACAAGGCACGGGAGGAATACGACCGCTGGCAGCGCGTGAACACACATATCGGCGATGCCACAGGCTCAAAGTTCCAGAAGATTGCGCAGAGCTATATCCTCGGCAGTCTTCTGAATTCCGCCAATGTATATCTCCGGCGACTGGCCCCGCGATACACCCTGCGTGCCGTGCCCGGCACATTATACATATCTCTTGAGGATGCCTACCAGGGTTTTGCCTCGCGTGGCACCGACTCGCTGAGCGGCGGCGAGAGTTTTCTCGTCTCCCTTGCCCTCGCCTTGGCGCTTGCCGACATAGGCGACAGTCTCTCGGTGGACACTCTCTTCATCGACGAGGGTTTCGGCACCCTAAGCGGCCAGCCCCTCACCAATGCCATCCACACCCTGCGCACCCTACACAGTCAGAGCGGCAGGCACGTGGGCATAATCAGTCATGTGGAAGAGGTAAAAGCCAACATCCCCGTGCAGATACAAGTAATTCAGGAGGGCAACAACTCCAGCAGCCGGATAAGGGTGACATGCGAACAAGGCAGCATGGTTAGCTTTGACGACAGAAAAAAAACATTGAAAACCATTGAAACGTGATTACTGATTATGAAAAGTTGGGGATTCCGTTGGGTATTTCATAAAATGCAAAAATGCTAAACAGCTATCTTTCAGCTATTTAGCATTTATAAAAGTACGCCTGATAGGACTCGAACCTACACGTCTGAGACACTAGATCCTAAGTCTAGCGCGTCTACCAATTCCGCCACAGGCGCGACTTGCGGGTGCAAAGGTACGACTTTTTTTTTATTTATCCAAATCTTTTCGCAGTTATTTTGATAAAATCGCTCTCGCAGCCTCTATTATCGTGTCTTCGCCACCCAAAAGGTCGGACTGAAGGAGGTCAACACGCACGTCGGGGGAGATGCCGAACTCGGTGTTATGCCTCCCTACATCATACATCGGACAGGCACTGAAACGGACACTCCAACCGTTGGGAAGACTTGACGAGAAGGGCAAACCCGCCCCGCCACCAGTGTGGTCGCCCACGATGATGGCAGTGGGACACAACTTCATATACTTGACAAACTCGTTGGCGGCACTATATACGCCACGGTTGGTAAGCACACACACGGGCTTGTGCCAACGGATGTTGGACGAAGGGTCGAGCCACTGCTCCTCCAAGGACGAGAAATCAGAATGGCCCGTGCCTATCTTGTGCTGAATGTATCCCACCATTGTGCGCTCGTTGAAGAACCTGGCGGCAAGACGCTCGGCATACAGAAGATTGCCGCCTCCATTGTCGCGGATGTCAAGAATAAGTCCCTGACAGAACATAAGGTTGATGAACATCTTGTCGAGATTGCCCTCGCCAATGCCATCCTGGAAACTGTCATAACGCACATAGGCGATATTGTCGTCGAGTATGCGATAGGACAACCCGGAGGCTATCTTATAGTCTGTGCCAAGATAACGGCGGTAGAGCGTGTCGCTGCTGTTGGCGGGATAGCCCTCCTTCCAGCTCCAATAGCGTGAGAAATCTCCTGTGGAAGAGAGGTTTACATGGCCGTCCTTCACTTCGGCAAGCATCTCGGAGAGCACCTCGAAGAGCTGGTCGGAGTTCATGGTGACGTCGATGCGCTTGGAATAGCGTGCGCGCACCTCGTTCCAGTCGAGACCGTATGCCTCACGCTTGTAGTCGAAGAAGCAGTAGTGCTCGTCCATTATCTTCCACAACGCCTCGAAATTGCCCTGCGGCGAGTTGTCGTATTCGTCAACATCCACGCATGATACCAAGGAGAAGGACGCAATACACATTATTATATATATAATACACTTTTTCATGGGCGATAACTGATGATTGAGAATTTCTTAACTAATCCGAACATAAAGCGATGGGAGTAGATGTGGGACTTCAGCCCGTTAACATCGGCCTGCTGTATGTCGCCGAGATAACCGAAGCGCAGGGTGGCGGTGCGGCTGACGTTGAAGTCTGCCATGAGCTGGTGGCGCATGGTTGGCGACGAGACGAAGGTGGTGGGCACTATGTTGTGGTCGTAGTTGCCACGGCTGAATATCTCGTAATACGACTGTCCGTAGTTGGGCGAGAACATCAGTCCCACAAGCGGCAACTGAGTCTCGTAGCGCAGGGCGGCATTGCGTCCGAAGAGACGAAAACGCCATGTTGCCACACCTGTGGGCATAATGTTGAGCGAGAGCCTGCCCTGGGCGGGATTGTTGCTGTTATAGGTATTATAGATGAACCCGATGTTGACGGCAGCCATGCCTCCCGCTTCGAGAGTGAGGCGGTCGGAGAGGAGAGACCATCGGCGTAGGCGTCCTATGAAGAAGGTGTAGTCGCCCTGCATCTCATCCACCTGGTCGGGACGGTCGTTGACGAAGGAGATGTTTGCCTGATGTTCCATCAGAGTGTGCCACAAGCGGTCATTGCGTGCGCGGTCGGTGGTGTATAGATATGTGACACCCCCTCCCGAGAAATGCTCTTGGGAGAGATAGGTGTCGAGGATATTGGTGGAGCCAACGCCTATCTGATATGAGGATGTGCGCTGCACGTCCTGTGCCGCCACCGACATGGGGACGACGGTGAGCAGTAGGGATAATATCTTATATTTCATCATCAGGGAAGAGATTAAGTTGACCGGTTATTTCGTCTCTTACTTGCCGTTCGCTCTTACCTGCATCGGGGTCGAGATTGACTTCTTCGTTCTTGTCATCGACATCATCCCCCTCATCCTCGGCAGGAGGCTCAGGCCATCTCGTGGGCTCAAGTTCCTCAATGTTCTCTATCTGCCATGTGGTGATGCGCTTGCCCTTGGCCTTGAAGCCCTTGACGGCGATAAACTGCTCGGCGTCAATCTCCATTGGTTCGCGGAAGGCATCGTTGCCTCCAAAGGTGACCTTGATGCGCGGATAGGGCTGACAGGTGAGCAGAATCTCCTTGCTGGCGGGATTCTCGCCGAGGTAGTTCTGCTTGCGCTTGGTGGCCTCCATCTCGAATCGCTTCATATAGGGATATCCGGCATTGTCGGCATCGAACAAGACGGCTGTCCATATCTTGTGTTCATCGTATTTCTCGATGATGGCGATATTGTCCTCATAATGATTGTTGGCGTCGAAGTTGGTGAGATAGTAGTCACCGTTCTTCAGGATGACAAGAATCTGGTCGTCATCAAAGAACTCGCCGAGCAATGTCCCGTGCTCATCGTAGTTCAAGCGGTTGACATCGGGATCGAACCACACCTTACGTCCGCCGAGGGTGGAATGTCCGTGGCTCTTGAGACCGATGCGGTGGATGGATTTCTTGGTGAGCAGATTACCCTTGGACGAGCGTCCCTTGATGAGAATCTGCGAGAAGTCCTTGTCGAGGAAGAT
>JBJEAV010000035.1:0-4713 GCA_051869395.1 Prevotella sp. | reverse complement strand
ATAAAAGAGTGATAGAAGGCGTGATAGTAGTGATAGAAGAAAGGTTTTTTAACTATATTTTCTTTGTTATTTGAAGAAATATGGGTATATTTGCACCCGAAATGAATACATAATAACCCTATAATGATGCAAAACATGGTAAAAATAACACGAATTAAGTACGACAGAAGGGGTAAAACCACTCTTACCGCTTCATCACTCGACAAATTTATGGAAAGAATGACGAAAGATGACAGCAAGAACACTGTCGGGACATTCCGTGATTTCGTTTCCATGGCACAGGATCATTATGGCCATGGCAGGAGATGGACAGGAGACTACTATCTTATGCACCAGATGCCCAGTTTCCTGCCTTCACTGGACATCTATAATGACAAGCAGGGCAACGAAACCATGCGGGCATTCAACGGCATTGTGACACTGAGCGTTGACCACATTGACGAAGAGACTGACCTTGAGGCGGTGAAGCGTGTAGCTGCAATGATGCCAATGACCCTCGCCGCTTTCATCGGAAGCACTGGCACCACAGTGAAAATCTTAGTGAAGGTGGAGCCCAAGGACGGCCATGCCATCACCACCGAGGAAGAGGCTGAACAGTTCTGCGCCTTGTCATACGACATCGTGGTGAAGATGTATGACGCGGTGATAAACCATAACGTGCAGATGGCGGCATCGGCGCGCGAGGGCAACTGCCTTTATGCGGGATTCCGCCTGCCGCTCGACCCCAAGCCATATTATAATCCAAAAGCCTCAGCCATACGCATTGAGACCGTAGCCCAAGGCAAGCCGCTACAGGTGACGCAGCCTATAAACGACCGGCAGCTTACGGGCGAGGACGGGTTTCAGAGCGAGTCTGACTCCGACATACGCCAGATGCTCGAGTTTCTCAAGACCCGCTATGAATTCAGGTACAACATGCTTGAGCGTGTGCCGGAGATGAAGATACTGACAAAGCCTAACTACGGGTGGCTGCCGCTCGACGCACAGAGGTTCAACTCCATACTGCTCGACCTGCAGAGCAGCGGGCTGAGGATTTGGGACAAGGACTTCAACCGCTATCTCAACTCACAGAAAATCACAATCTACGACCCTGTGCAGGATTATCTCTACGACCTGAAGCACAGATGGGACGGCAACGACCACATAGGCAGGCTTGCCGACTGCGTGCCCACCGACTGTCCCCACTGGAAGCTGTGGTTCCGCAAGTGGTTCATCGGCATGGTGGCGCAATGGATGGAGCACAACCGCCGCTATGGCAACAGTGTGGCCCCGCTGCTCATCTCGCGCCAGGGCTACAACAAATCCACATTCTGCCGCCGTCTGCTGCCGCCGCAGTTCAAGCAGACATTCATCGACAATCTCGACGTGGCAGAGAAGAAAGCCACGCTCATAGCCATGGCGCAGTCGCTACTCATAAACCTCGACGAGTTCAATGCCATCGCGCCGCGCATACAGCAGGGATTCCTTAAGAATATCATGCAGCTGCCTGCGGTGAAGGTAAAGCTGCCCTACGCACGCTCGATAGAGACGTTGCCGAGGCGAGCCTCGTTTATTGCCACCACCAACATGACCGACATACTTGCCGACCCGTCGGGAAGCCGCCGTTTCATCGGTGTGGAGCTCACCGCCCCGATAGATGTAACGACAAGCATCAACTACGACCAGCTTTATGCCCAGGCTATTGACGCCATATACAAGGGCGAGCGCTACTGGTTTGACCAGCAGGAGACGGCGGAGCTTATTGCCCACAACAGGAAGTATCAGCTTCTTTCGCCCGCCGAGCACTATTTCCGTCTGTGCTTCGAGGTGTGCCACGACCTGAGTGAGGGTGAATATATGTCAGCCGCCGCCATCTTCCAGCGCATCAAGCAAGTGGCGGGTTCGTCGTTGGGCATATCAGCCGTAACGAAGTTCGGCCAGTTCCTCACCAACATCGAGGGTATAGTGCGCAAACGCACCAATTCTGGCATGGTATATCTCGTAAAGCAAATACATAAACAGGCATAATGAGTGAATCCACATATAAAGGCGTTAATAATTGCCCGCGGGTATTTTCATATACAGACGGATTGGTTACTTCCGAAACTTGAGTATCTTACAAGTATGCTGCTTCGTCTCTTTGTCGTAGTTTATCCCTACGAGAAGGATGTCGCCGGTGTATTCCGCTATCTTCGAAGGATAGTCCTTGCGCTTTATCTGGTCGATGGCAGTGTCGATGGAATGGTTGAATTTTAGCTCTATTACGAGGGCTGGCTTATTAACATTGCGACGGGGAATCATAACAAGGTCGGCATATCCCTTGCCTGTGGCATACTCGCGGTGGATGACATACTCATTCCTTGCCCATATATATGCAATGGTGAGCACGCAGGCAAGCGAGTTCTCGTCGTTATAAGAGAGAATACTGGTGTTCTCGTCGTGAGCCTGGTCTATGGCTTTGGCTACTGCTTGTTCATTGCCGGAGATAGTGGCATCGAGAAGGTTCTGCGATGCCAAAATCGAATCGACAAGCCGTGTCCATGAAGTATCCTCTACAGCATTCAGGAACTCATCAGCAACCTCCTTGTTCGGTATATAGCATTTTTTTGAATCCTCATTGTATGCCAAATAACCAAGATGTATCAACACTGTTAATACATCATTCTTGCTGCACACTATGCGCATGTCGTTTTGGAACTTAAGTGTGTTGACATAAACCTGTTCACCCGATAACATTCGGATGACATCATCCTTCAGACCATTGAAATTCATCTGTATATAAGTCTTGACGGAGTCGTAAGCACCTGTGGTTGACCAATAGCTGCGACAACAGCCAGTCTTCACGGCTCTCATGACGGAATAGGGGTTATAGATGGACTTCTCAGTGCCAATATTATATCCGTCATACCATGATTTCAGTTGATCCATTGGCACGTTATGACGCTTTGCCAACACAAACGCCTCTTCCTCCGTAAATCCATAGCATGCAGCGAGATTGGCAGGAGCAATCATGGAATATTCACAAAAATTGTTCAAGGCTGACTCTGTGTTATATCTCTTGATGGGGAGAATACCTGTGAGATATGCCCCTGCAAACACGGTGTTAGAGCCAGAGCCTTTGAACAGGCGGCGAAGCAAGTCAACATAAGTAGTGACAATGTAATCATCTGTACCCATCTCGCGCAAGATGGCATCCCACTCATCGATTATCATGACGAAACGCTCGCCTGTGCTCTCACTGATGCGATATAGGATACTCATCAAGTCATCTCTCTCCTTAACTTCAATAATTGGAAATACGTTCAATACATCTTCCATCAGATCCTGCTGAATGAGGCTTACTATTTCCTTCTCGTTTCTGAATCTTGTTGTGAAGTCGGTCATATCGATGCGTATCACATAATACTTGTTGAGATAAGTATCGAATGACTTGTCCTGCTCAGCCTTCAGTCCACGGAATAGTTCTCGTGAATCGCATGACTTGTCATAATAGGCACCAAGCATCTTTGCCGCCATCGACTTTCCGAATCGGCGGCAGCGGGTCACGCAACTATAGCGGAACTCTGAGTTGAGCGTATCGTTTATTATAGGGATGAGCGATGACTTGTCAACATACTCGTGTGTCACGATGTCGCGGAACTCTGCGTTTCCCTTATTGATGTATATACCCATAGTTTCAATTCAGTCGCAGGAGTGATTTGCCTGTAACTCGCTGCAAAGTTAAGGAATTAATTTGGCATCACCAAACATTTAACCGTTTTTTGCTATAAAATGAAAAGGGCTGCAAGCTGTGTGATTTCGCTTACAACCCCTAATTTGATAAATTAAACAGAATTAGTAAATGTCATCGTTGTTATCGTCAGGACCTTTATCCGACATACTCAACGATGTATCCAACAATTGTTGGTGATGGATTTCATAAACCGCCATCTCCGGCTTTCGATATTCCTTCTTCATAACTTATAATTTCTAATTTGTAATTTCTAATTCTTAATTACTTTCTTTCCGCGCTTGACAACCACTCCCTTGGAGGAATCGCTTACCCTGCGACCGCCGAGGTCGTGGATGCTGTTATTGCCGTTGCCGCGCAACTCGTCATCCGAGACGGTGATGCACTCTATGCCAGTGATGTCCTCGTCGTTGTCGGGGAAGACGAACGCACGAACTGCCGCTCCTGAAGGACTGGTCTTCACCTCAGAGTTGGCCACCTTCAGATAAGCCTTGCCCGGAGTGGCTTTGAGCTGTGAGCCGTCGCTGCTTGTCACATTGCCAGCCTCATCCTTTACTACACCGAGATAGAAGCCGAGACCTTCCTTCTTCGACACATTATTGTATGTAAGGCGATAGAGCGTATAGCCAGCATCGGCTGTTATCGTCTCTGCTTCAAATGGTGTAGCCACGAGATTGTTATAGGTATAATCAACCTTTGTCAGTCCGTCGGTATCGTTTTCCTTAACATTCACGTATTCTCCGTCGGTCTTCAGCAGAACACCTTCTCCAAATGCCACTTGGTTGTCGGTGCGCCTGGTCAAAGACATCGTGCCTCCACTTACGGTAGCATTGTAAACCTTAAGCGTTCTCGTTGACGGAACGGAAAGGGTGACATCATAGTCTTGGTCGCTGAACGTTGCCCAATAGGTATTGTCTTCCGACTTCAGAGCCGTAGGAACGAGCTTGTAGTCAGAGCCAACGGGATAAGGGTCTGTGCCGAGCTGCTGACCCCATATCTCGTAG
>JBJEAV010000034.1:2841-4737 GCA_051869395.1 Prevotella sp. | reverse complement strand
ATTGAAATATTGAAAGATTGAAAGATTGAAAGATTGAAAGATTGAAATATTGAAGAATTTAAATATTAAAGTATGAAAACTACCTATCCGAAAATTGGAATCCGCCCTACCATTGACGGTCGTCAGGGCGGTGTGCGTGAGAATCTGGAAGAAAAGACCATGAGCCTTGCAAAGGCTGTGGCTGAGTTGATAACAAGCAATCTGCGTAATGGCGACGGTTCTCCCGTGGAGTGTGTCATTGCCGACGGCACCATCGGACGTGTGGCAGAGAGCGCAGCCTGTGCAGAAAAATTTGAGCGCGAGGGGGTGGGCGCCACCATTACCGTGACATCGTGCTGGTGCTACGGCAGTGAGACAATGGACATGAACCCCTATTACCCGAAGGCTGTATGGGGATTCAACGGCACGGAACGTCCTGGTGCAGTCTATCTCGCAGCAGTTCTCGCCGCCCATGCCCAAAAGGGATTGCCCGCTTTTGGAATATATGGCCATGATGTACAGGACCTTGGCGACAACACCATTCCAGCTGATGTGGCAGAGAAAATACTACGCTTTGCGAAGGCTGCACAGGCTGTGGCTACTATGCGTGGAAAGAGCTATCTCTCGCTCGGCAACACCTGTATGGGCATTGCCGGCTCTATCGTCGATGCCGACTTCTTGCAGCGCTACCTCGGCATGAGGACTGAATATGTGTCGTTGGTGGAGATACTGCGCCGTGTTGACTACGGCATCTACGACCAGGAGGAGTTTGAGAAGGCTATGGCATGGGTCGAGAAATACTGCAAGCCGCAGGAAGGACATGACTACAATGAAGACCGTCCATTATTCCCAGGTACACCCATGACCACCTTCAACGGCAAGGGAAAAGGCAAGAACCGCGAGGAGAAAGACCAGGATTGGGAGTTCACGGTCAAAACCATGATGATTATCCGTGACCTTATGGAGGGCAATCCGCGCCTCTTGGAGATGGGTTATAAAGAGGAGGCTCTGGGACATAACGCCATTGCCGGCGGTGTGCAGGGACAGCGTCAGTGGACCGACTATAAGCCCAACTTCGATTTCCCAGAGTCCATGCTTTGCACATCATTCGACTGGAACGGACCGCGGGAGGCAAAAATACTTGCTACAGAAAATGACTTTCTCAATGGCATGACCATGCTTTTCGGACACCTGCTTACAAACCGTGGTGTCATGTTCTCTGATATTCGCACCTATTGGAGCCCTGAAGCTGTGGAGCGCGTGGCTGGGAAACGTCCTGAAGGTCAGGCTGCCAATGGGTTTATACATCTTATTAATAGTGGTGCCACTACACTCGACGCCACCGGAGCTGCCACTGACAGTGAGGGCAATCCGACAATCAAACCACATTGGAACTTGACCGAAGGCGATGTAGAAGCTTGCCTGAAGGCTACCAACTGGATGCCTGCCGACCGTGACTATTTCCGTGGTGGAGGCTACAGTTCCCATTTCGTCACTAAGGGCGGTATGCCAATGACAATGATGCGCCTGAACATGGTTGCAGGTCTTGGTCCCGTACTTCAGTTGGCTGAAGGATGGACTGTGGAGCTTGATCCTAATACGCATGACATTCTTGACAAGCGTACCGACCCGACATGGCCGACAACATGGTTTGTACCACGTCTCGACGCGACGAAAGACTGCTTCAAGGATGTCTATTCGGTGATGAACAGTTGGGGAGCCAATCATGGGGCTATTGCCTACGGACATATCGGTGCAGACATGCTGACCCTGTGCTCTATCCTCCGCATCCCTGTCTGCATGCACAACATTCAGGACAAGGACATCTTCCGTCCTGCTGCATGGAATGCCTTTGGTATGGACAAGGAGGGAGCAGATTACCGTGCCTGTCAAAACTTTGGACCAGTGTATAAGTGA
>JBJEAV010000034.1:0-2741 GCA_051869395.1 Prevotella sp. | reverse complement strand
AATATGCAACAATCCAAGAATCCGCTGATACCTCGCAAGTATTTAGTTACGTTCATACTCGTAACGTCGCTTTTCGCCCTATGGGGATTCGCCAACGACATCACGAACCCCATGGTGGCGGCATTCCAGACCGTGATGGAACTGTCAGCCGCAAAAGCCTCGATGGTGCAGTTCGCCTTCTACGGCGGCTACGCCACGATGGCTGTGCCTGCCGCTCTCTTTATCAGGAAATATTCCTATAAGAGCGGTATTCTGCTGGGACTGGCTCTCTATGCCATTGGAGCATTCCTTTTCATTCCTGCCGCTGCCTGGCAGGAGTTCACTTTCTTCTGTCTGTCCCTGTATATCCTCACCTTCGGACTGGCATTCCTTGAAACCACGGCAAACCCGTTCATTCTCTCACTTGGCGACAAGGAAACAGCAACACGCCGACTGAACCTCTCGCAGGCGTTCAACCCGATGGGCTCGCTCTGCGGTATGGGTGTGGCTTCGCTCATCGTGTTGCCGCAGCTTCTCTCCGACCGTCGCGACGAGGCAGGACAGATTATCTTCTTCGGTCTTTCCGAGGCTGAAAAAGCAGAGATCAGACTGCACGACCTTGCCGTAATCCGTGACCCGTACGTTGCCATAGGTCTTGTGGTGTTGATGATGTTCATTGTCATTGGACTGACACGTATGCCAAAGACCAAGGGAGAAGAACAGAACACACATGGCAATGACCATGGTATCGGACACACATTGAAGAACCTTTGGCACAACACCATCTACCGTGAGGGAGTTGTAGCACAGATGTTCTATGTGGCAGCGCAGATCATGACATGGACCTTTATCATCCAGTATGCCGACAACCTTGGTATCAACAAGGCCACGGCTCAGATGTACAACATCGTTGCCATGTCGATGTTCCTGTGCAGCCGTTTCATATCCACATTCCTCATGAAGTATGTCAACAGTCGTAAGCTCTTGGCAATCTTCGGATGCGGGGCAGCACTATGTTCTGCAGGAACCATTATCATTGTGGGTATGCCTGGTCTTTACTGTCTTGTAGGCATCAGTTTCTTCATGTCGCTCATGTTCCCCACCATTTATGGTATAGCCTTGGAGGATGTTGACAGTCGTGATGCAACCCTTGGTGCAGCATTTCTTGTAATGGCTATAGTGGGTGGTGCGTTGATGCCTCCCTTGCAGGGATTCATCATCGACCAGCAGACAATATTCGGACATCCCGCAGTCAATGTGTCGTACGTCCTCCCTCTGCTCTGTTTCCTCGTGATTATTACATACGGTTATCGTTCTTATAGAAGAATGAATTGAAAGGACAATTTTTATTTACCTGATAGTAATGTTTAGATGAAAGCATATTCTTTAATGTTCATTCTGGCCATGGCGGGTACATACGTCATGGCACAGAATGCTCCCCGAACCGAGAACCTCGGACTCAGCGGACCTACGATGGAGGCTTTGGGCGGACCCGGTCCCCACTTCCTGAAATACAACAGCGACCCTGATGCGGGAAGTGCCGTGCGCTCGGGGCTTATCCCGCCAATCCGTCCGCTTGTCAATGCACAGATACGCGACGCTGTAATCTGCGTGGGACATGACGGCAGATACTATCTCACAGGATCCACGGGCGATGATATATGGCGCAAGAATGACGGTGTGGAGCTTTGGGTGTCAAGTGACTTGAAACAATGGAGTTATCTCGGACTGGTGTGGTCGTTTGAGAAGGATGCTACATGGCAGAAGGCATGGCGCGACCACCATGGCCCAGTGCGCGCATTATGGGCGCCGGAACTGCATTATGTGAAGGGTAACTATTACATCACGTTGTCCATGCCTCCAGGCGACCGGGGACTGCTTAAAAGCGTCTCGGGCAAGCCCGAAGGTCCATATGTCAACGCTCTTGCCGATGACGGCAAATGGGATGGAGACATTGACGCGTCGCTGTTTCAGGACGATGACGGCACAGTATATGTCGTATGGGGAGGAGGATGGATAGCCAGAATGAAGGATGACATGAGCGGAATGGCAGAAGAACCGCGGAAACCAGTCCTACTGTCGCCCGACACCATTGCCTCGCATCATGCCCGCACGTGCAGCACACGCCGGCAATGCTCCGACATAGGACATGAGGGTGCCTTCCTGTTCAAGCGCAACGGCATCTACTATCTCACTGCGGCAGATTCATACGAGGGCAGGTACAGCTCTATGGTCGCTATGTCTGACAACATCTATGGCCCTTACCGCCAGCGTCACGAGGCAGTTCCCTGTGGCGGCGGCACCTGCTATTTTAAGGATAACGAGGGACGTTGGTGGTGTACATTTTTCGGTAACGACAAGCAAGCTCCTTTCCGTGAGATGCCCGCAATGATTGAAGTGGGCTTTGCGGATGACGGTAGTATATACCCAATAAAAGGGACAAGCGCTCCCAGAGGCTGCGCATTGAAAATCCACAAATGATTGCCTGCGGGCATTCTTATATAAAAATAGATATGTACTTCTGAAAGTTTAGCAGTTTAGTTAAGGAAAAGTTGTCTTATAGTTGAGAAAGTATTGAAAGCTAACTATAAAATTGTTTTTTTGTAGTAATCTGACATCTATTCGCATTAATGCGAATGTGTATTCGCTTTATGCGAACGTACATTCGCTTTAATGCGAACGGCGGTTCGCCTTAATGCGAATGAATGTTGGATAGCTTGTGGGCAACTGTTTTATAGCTTGTGGACAACTTTTTTATAGCT
>JBJEAV010000033.1:0-4751 GCA_051869395.1 Prevotella sp. | reverse complement strand
TCCACGTATCCACATGGATTATCCACAATGGACGCTCGGGAGTAATCGGGCGTCTGAGTTTTGTTGTTCCTGATGACTGCGCCACTGCCATTGTTGCGGACAGCAGGAGCAATATCAACGTCAGGAATGACTTTTCGATTAATTGTCTTGTCTTCATTACTCTTTTCCGGTTATTAATTATATAATGTTTCGAAATTGCGGTGCAAAGTTAGGCATTATTTCATTAACTGGCACGGAAAAATATATCATAAAGGATTAATATTATCTCATTTCTTGGAATACTCGAGTGGAGACACGCCATAATACTGCTTGAACACCGTTGAGAAGTAGGATTTGTCGTTGAATCCCACTCTGTATGCCACGTCGGTGACGTTCACCTTGCCCTCTTTTATCAGTCGTCCCGCCTGTTCCATCCTGATGTTGCGGATGAATTTTCCGGTTGACAAGCCAGTCAATTCCTTTATCTTGCGGTGGAGCTGCGCACGGCTCATGCCCACCTCCTCGGCAAGCACATCCACCGAGTAGTCGCAGTCGGAGATATGCTCGTTCACCGACTTCATTACCTTCTTCATCATTATGTCGTCATATCCAACAACCTCTATCTGTTCAACCTTGTCGAGTTGTTGCTGCGAGCCGCTGAACTTTCCGCGCATCCGGCGCATGTTATCGACGAGGTTGTCGATGCGGGCATGGAGCATGTCACAACTGAAAGGTTTCGCCATATATGCGTCGGCACCACTCTTGATACCGGCAAGCTGGTCTTCCACCTCCGACTTGGTGGTAAGCAGTATTACCGGGGTGTGGTTTGTCTTAGGATTGTTCTTTATCTTTTTCAGGAAAGCTATGCCGTCGGTTCCCGGCATCACCACATCGCTCACCACAATGTCATAGCCCTCGCCGAGCAATACCTTGAACGCACTGTCGGCGTCATTAAACACATCCACATGATACCACTGGCGCAGTTCCCTGGCAGTGTAGGCCGCCAACTCCTCATCGTCATCCACAATGGCAACCTTGCACTTGCGGCTGATAATCTTCTTGGCAGCAAGATCATCAGTTTCCGGCTCATATATATCCTCTGGTTTCAGATGGGCTTTACCCAATGGTAATGTCACCGTGAAGCAAGCTCCGTTCACACCGTCACTGCGGTTGGCTGCGGAAATGGTGCCTCCGTGCATCTCCACGATATTACGTGCGAGATTCAGGCCAATACCAGTGCCGGGGATTCCCGTGATATCATTTGCGGCACCCTGATAGAAACGGTCGAACAGTCGCGACGGTTTCTGTTCGCTGATACCCACTCCACTGTCAATAACCTTGATGGTCAGCGTGTCGGTTGTCTGAGTCAGCTCCACCCTCACCTCTCCTTCCTCCGAGGTGTATTTAAAGGCATTGGAAAGCAGGTTGTTAATCACCTTGTCGAAGTTCAGACGGTCAATCCATGCCATGACCTTTGTGTCCTCGGGATGCACGTATGTGAAGTCGTATCCGTTCTGCTTGGCATTGTATTCAAACAGCTTACAGGCTCTCTCCACAAACTCCACCATATCTGTCTCCTTGCATTTCAGTTTCATCTGCTGCTTGTCTATCTTGCGCATGTCGAGTATCTGGTTGACAAGCAGAAGAAGTCGCTGGGCATTGCGATCGATGACATTCAGATAGCCACCCATTTCCTTGGAGAGTCCTTCGTCCGCCACCTTGCCGAGCAGGGTCTTAAGGTTTGACAACGGACCGAGGATGAGTGTCAGCGGCGAGCGGATGTCGTGCGTGGCATTGATGAGCAGTTTCATCTTCTCCTCCTCGAAACGCGCTTTCTGTCTGCGGCGCATTCCCATACCAATATATCCCAATACCAAGAGTGCCACTATACAATATATGATGATGGCTATCCATGTGGCATACCATGGAGCCTCCACTTCCACTGTCAACCGCTTGATATAGTCAGAATACAGTCCGTTGGCTGTTGCCCTCACCTCTATTGTGTATGTACCTGATGCCAACTTGGTGAATGTAAGAGAGTTGCCGTTATGCTCGAATGGCATCCACTTTCCGCCGTTAATCCTGTATTCATAACTTATTCCATCGGTATTCTTGAAGTTGAGCATAGAGAACTCCATGGTGAAACGGTTGTCGTCCCATGGTATGACAAACGAGTCGGCAAATGGATTGCCCACTGTTGTCGTGGTGGCGAATCTCGTAAGATAAATCTCTCCGTCTATCTTTTGGGAGTTTCTCAACTGCTTGGGATAGAATCCCGTGAGATTGCTGTTGGAACCAAATACAATCTTTCCGTCAACAAGACGGCAGAATGCTCCTTCGGAGAACTCATTGTCGGTGATCTCGCTGTTAGCCGAATAGCTGACAAGTCTTTGTGCCGAATGGTTATACTGCCATAGTCCCTTGCACGTGCTTATCCACACATCACCGTTTTCATCAGTCACAAGACCGCAAATCTTCATGTCCTTGATGGCATCGCTTCCTGGCAGGAGCATAGTCTTGCGCTGTTTACGGTCATATACGTGGACTCCCTCAACTGTTCCAATAACAATATTGCCATCCTTCAACTCGGCTATCGAATTGCATCCCAAGTCACGCAGTATTCCGTCGTTGTTTCCCAAATCCACAAACTTCTGCTTCACCGGGTCGAAGCACCATGTGCCGCTCGATGTGGTAATCCACATCTTGCCACCCTTGTCGCAGTACATCATTCCCACCCAGTCATTGGAAAACTTAACCTTGTCCTTGGCGGTGGTTCGGCTATTGAAATACTTCATCGTACCACTGTTGGTGTTGCATACAGCAAACCCATTGCCAAAAACCGAGAGATATAAATTCCCGTTTTTGTCCTCAGTAATGAAAGGAGTTCCGTTGCCGCCGAGGTCATTGAACATCCGACTGCTTTTCTTTTGCGGATCATACTGGTACAATGAACGCCAGGTGCCTACCCACATTTGTCCCTTGCTGTCGCGGAACACTGTGCTGCAATCGTCGGGTGCTCCCTCACATTTTGTGTATGTTCCATCTACCGAGATATTATACAATCCCTTGTGGCGCGCTATGCAATACACACCACCATTGTTATCGGGGATAATCGACGTGAAGCCATAGGCATGGTGCTTGCCATTGACTGAGAAGTCAAAACTCCAGAACTTTCTTTTCGAGCCACTGCTCTTATAAACGCCATAATGGGGGATGGTGAGCCACAGGTTGTCATCCTTGTCCATCATAATTCCATTTACTACAATTCCCGACATCTGGTAGTGGTTATTGAGCAACTGCTCATATTCGGCTTTTGTCTCACCGTTTTTTATAATATAAAGCCCCGCACCAATCACTCCGAGATACATATTCCCGTCCCTTCCGAATTGCGCCGAGGCTATTCTTACGTTCTCAGGTATCTCATAACCTGATGCAATGATTGCGTCTGCCTTGAGGTCATATCCCAATATTGAGTTCGCCATGACAAACAAGGGATTGCCGATAGGGTCGATCAGCAACTTCACCGGTGTCATTCCACCGATGGTGTAGTTTTTAATATCGGTAGCTTTTTCTCCCTTCATCCCGAAACTTACGACACGTTTGTCGTTGGTGACACACCATAGCCTTCGTCTCTTGTCTATACAAAACCCTGAGAGATATTTATTCTTTGCCAAAGCAGTGAAACTGTCCTCTGCCCTCAACATGTCTTTGCCTTTGTCGAGAATGAACACGCCATAGCCGGCTGTTCCCACGAGCACATTTCCCGACTCCAGCTCAACAAGGGAGTTAACTCGCGGAGTAATATTGCCAGGGAAATGATAGCAATGGAATGTATCTGTCTCATAATCATATCGTGACAAACCCTTGCAGCTGCCCACGAACATGCCACCCTCTCGTGTGGAGAGCATAGAGCATATATGATTATCGGAGATTGATGTCGAGTCGCCACTATAATGGAAATACTGCACGAAACGATAACCGTCGAAACGGTTAAGGCCGAAATTGGAGGCTATCCACACATAGCCATACTTGTCCTGACACACGCGCGTCACAAGACTGTTGGTGAGTTTGTCATATTCATATAACCTGCCGCTCATGCTATTGGCGGCGACAGTCATCAGGACTGATAACGAGGCTATGACAATGCGCCTCAACATGTTGTTTAGATGTAGTAACATAATAAATAGAAGTAATTGATTCCGAATTTTGCGTGCAAAATTACACGATTTCATCGACATAACCAACGAAAATCGTCTCATATTATCCGAAATTTGTCTCAATGCGCCATAAAGCACAAAAAAAGCTTGCGACCAGTCACAGGCTGCAAGCTTATCCTTACTATTTACTAACCAAATTATTTATTATTAAAAACCTAACTGTATGAATTACTATTTACCGTTGCAATGACGTTATCCAAATATTGAACCTAATAATACTATGTTTACATCTTTAATTACCGATGCAAAGGTACTGCTTTTTTTTCGATATAGCCCCCGAAAAAAATACCAAGTAATGTGAATTTCATATCAATATGCAGATTCGCAATGATTTGCATATAAAAGACACAAACAACAGTTTACAATGTTACAAAAATCCCGAATTGCAACGGCAATTCGGGATATATATGGGTAATTCTATTCAATACTATTTATCTCTGATTCTGATAGTCCTGTGACTTGACTTATAACATCTATTCCCATTTTCAATTTCTTCATTTCTCTTGCAACCGATAATGCCTTGTTTAATTCACCTTCCGCACGTCCTTCCGCACG
>JBJEAV010000032.1:0-4751 GCA_051869395.1 Prevotella sp. | reverse complement strand
CCTGCGCATAGAGTTGCTCGTAGTTGATGGGTTTGTCGGTGTCGATGGGACTTGTGATGTTCACCACAAAGAATCGGCGCGAGCCTGAAGGGTCGCTCAGCACGTCGGTCATGTTCGACGTGGCAATGAACGAGGCGCGCCTGCGCTCCGCCTCCACACGGCGCGAGTAAGGCCGCTTGATGGCTATGCTGGCAAGTTGGATGGTATTTTTCAAGAATCCCTCCTGGGTCTTCTTCGATATACTGTTGAATTCGTCGATGTTTATCAAGAGGAAATCCGCCATCGACTGCATCACCAACTTCTGGTTGTCAAACTTCAGGTTGTCGAGATAGCCCCAGCGCAAGTCGGGTGGCAGAAGCTGCCGGCAGAAAGTGGATTTGCGATAGCCTTGCGGGGAGATGAGCAGCGGCACGATACTGTTGCCATACTTGTTGTTGTAGCCCATCCACTGTGCCACCATTCCGTAGAACCACATCCTGAACCAGTCCTTCCACTGCTTCAGGTCGGTATGCACGCAGTCGGCAAGGTCGCCGATATGGTCGTGTCCGTCCCATTTTTCCGACAGGTTGAAAATATAGTCTTCTACAGGGTCAACCGACCGTATGCGCGACGAGTTAAGGTAAATCATCACGTCCTTGGGTCGCGCTTCTATGCCCGACATGCGTGCGTCGAGCGACAAGCCGTTGACAAACCGTCCGTCGGCAAGCCTCCATCCCCAATATGGCTTTTGCTTGTCCATATACTCGGTCGCTCCCCTAACGGAGTTATACCTGAATTCGTATTTGCTTGACAAGAAGGCTATTAGTGCTCCCACTTCGTTGTCGTCACCAGTCTTTATGTCTTCAGCCTGAGGCATTGGAGGCAGTTCCACTCCGTCAACATCCAGTGGCGTGGGTTTTTCCATGAGCAATGGCATGGCATCGGCACTGATGCGGCAGCTTGCCATAACAGGCGACGACCCGTCGTTGATGCCCGCAGGTGCCACCGGCACATTCAACAGCGACGAGTATATGGCTGACGCAGCTTTGTAAGCCTTGCGGTAGAACTGCTCCATCTCCGCCTCGTTGCCCTGGCGCGACTTGTCGGGCAAGGTCACCTTGGCGATTATCTTCAGTGTGCGTCCGCTTGACCCCACGAAGGTGGCTACGGTGAAGGGCACGATCTTGGTGACCTGTTTCAGTTGCTCAATCCGCTTCTCTTCTATTATGGGGCTTGTTGACAGCAGCAGCATGTCGGTATATTCTGCCACCACAAGAGCGCCGTTGTCCGATTTCTTCAGCCGTACCGAGGCATAGATGCGGTGAAGCGATTCATGCCTGTCGAGCATAAAATGGTCAGCGTGCTTCACCTTATAGCGAAGCATGGCGATGTCCTCGTTGCTTACGTTGGACTTCAGCTTTTCAATTAGTTTTGATATAGTGATAGGCGACACTCGCCTTTGCTGTTTCTTGTCTGTTCTGACTAATGTAATTCTGTTGTTCTGCATGTTAATATAAGTAATTGATTGATTATCTGCTGTCACACTCGTGTCAAGGCTATTGTCACGGTTGTTCCAAGCCTATTGTCACGGTTGTTCCAAGCTTATTGTCACAACTGTTCCAAACTCATTGTCACAACTGTTCCAAGCTTATTGTCACAACCGTTCCATAGGCTTGGAACGACTGTGACAAACGCTGTAGTTGTGACTTAATAACTGTAAACATACTCATCAAAGAGATTGTCGGTTTCATATCCATATCTCTTGAAGAGGTTGGCAATGCGATTCTGCTGTTCCTCCGAGATGAGTTTCTCGCCCCTCATGCAGCGGTAGTAGCTGGTGCGTCCTCCGAGGATAGCCTTCACACTGCCCTTTATCTCCTCGAAATGCTTCATTCTCACCTCGTCGAACATGTGACTTGCTCCCTTGGCATAGCGTTTGGCTATAGCCTCGTCGAACATGTCGCACTGTCCGTCAGGCTTGAGTGATGACGGCATGACGGTGCTTCCGCACTTCTTTTGGTCGCCTGACAATTCGTATGCCAGGTGTTTTATACATTTGTCTGCCCTTGGGCATCCTTCAAGGAAACACATAGTGATGTTGGTTCCCAAATTCCTTATCAATTCTTCTTTTTCCATATTATTTTAGGTGTTTTTGGGTGCAAATATACAACAAAAACAGCAAATATGCAAGAAAATGAGCAAAAAAATCACTGTTTTTTTTCATAAAAAGCCCATAATGAGTGCGGTCTTAGCCCCTTTTTGGAAGTTGCTGTCAGCGTAGCGATAAGATAACATAAAGATTATCAATAGATTATATGTCAGGGCTGACACTGACAGATGTTTTTCAACTTTTTATTTTTTTTAGAAGTAATGCTGTTCTTGTGCTCGTTGCGGTATTGCTGGGGCGTTATGCCTGCGTATTTCTTGAAGGTCTTGTTGAAATAGGAGCAGTCGTCGTAGCCCAATGACATTGCCACGTTTTTGATCGACTCCTCACTGGTTATCAGCAGTAGTTCGGCTGCCTCCATCTTCTTTTTCGTGATGTAGGCATTGGGTGTTTCGCCGGTTTCTTTCTTGAAGATTCTGATGAAATGGTCTTTCGACATACATGCTAATTGGGCAAGCTGTTCTATGTCGTGGTTTTCATTCAGTTTGCCGCGTATGTGGGATATGATTGTCCTTATCCTGTCATCGCGGGTTTCCACCTTGGGTGTTGCCGTCTTGAGGAATCTCGACAGCAGTATGAACAGTATTCCGCGCGACTCCACCTTGTCGTGGAAAGGTCGGCGCATGTTCATGTCGATGTTGCTCACAAGTGTCTTGTGGTTGTCATAGACATCGGGATTGGACATTGGCAGTTTGAGGAACGGGTTGATGTAGGTGAGCCTCTTGACTAACTCTACATCGTAGTCAGTGGCATCCACCTCCACGGGGAAGTCCCAGTTGTCGAGCAGGCTTTCTTCCTCGACATTGTTCTCATAGATATGAATATAATAATGTGAGAACAGGGAGTCGCAGATATAGCTGTGGGTGGTGAATGAGGGTATGTAATACAGATGTCCCGGGGTAAGGTCGTATATGCCTGAGGGCAGAGAAATCTGTGCCCTGCCTTCCGCCACGAGATACAGTCGCGCGAAGGGGCTTCGCACGTTTTTCCAGTTCCAGTCGCCATTATGCCGGGCGAATCCCACGTTGAGCGTATATACGTGGAGCTTGTCTATCGAGTAATTCATGGCGCAAAGATAATAAATATGAGCGATATTTCACTATTAAATGTCGATTTTTTGCTATATTTGTCTGTATTTTGCTTGTATTTATTATATATTGTCGATTTAATCCAATAAAATGTCTATATCCTCTTATGGATGATTGTTGTGTTCTTCATACCTTTGCACTGCAATTATAAGATGATTAAAAACTTTATTTATGCAGTATAATCAAATAGGAAAGACGGGTATGAACGTCTCCAACCTCGGGTTTGGAGCCTCGTCGTTGGGTGGCGTGTTCCACGGAATACGCGAGGAGGAAGCCATCGAGGCTGTGTTCACGGCTGTGGATGGCGGTATAAACTTTATTGATGTGTCGCCGTATTATGGTCACTTGAAGGCTGAGACCGTTTTGGGCAAGGCTCTTAAGGACATCGAGCGCGACAGGTATGTGCTTTCCACCAAGGTGGGACGCTACGGCAAGGACGGAGTGAACTATTGGGACTACTCGGCAAAGCGCGCCAAGGAGAGTGTGTATGAGAGTATGGAGAGGTTGAATGTGGATTATATCGACCTCATCAATGTGCACGACGTGGAGTTTGCCGACCTGCAGCAGGTGGTGGATGAGACCCTGCCGGCTCTTGTGGAACTACGCAAGGAGGGAGTGGTTGGACATGTGGGTATCACCGACCTGCAGCCCGAGAACCTCAAGTGGGTTATTGAGCACAGTGAGGAGGGAACGGTGGAGAGTGTGCTTAACTTCTGCCATTATTGCCTGAATGACACCCTGCTTACTGAATACTTCGATTTCTTCGAGGCTCGTGGCATTGGAGTCATCAATGCCTCGCCATTCTCGATGGGCTTGCTGTCAATGCGTGGTGCTCCCGACTGGCATCCTGCAACCTCTGAATTGCGTGAGGCTTGTGCCAAGGCTGCAAGATATTGCGATGAACAGGGTTATCCTATAGACAAGCTCGCCATTCAGTATTCCACTTCGTGCAACGACCATATCGCAACAACGCTCTTCAGCAGTGCCAATCCGAAGAATGTTCTGAAGAACATCGACTATGTCAACGAACCGATTGACTGGCAACTCGTGAAGAAGGTGCAGGAGATTATCGGCGACCAGATGGGAGTGAGATGGAAGAATAGCTGATTATTTTGGCACGGATGGACACGGCTTTTTTTAAAAGACACGGCGGCTGCGCATTGATTATGGCTTATATAGCTAAATGCTATACTCAAAGTATAGACACGGCTCATTGTCGCAGAGAGCAAACCAAGCCGTGAACTTGCGCAAGCAAGCCGTAATCACGAAGTGCTGTGGATAAACAATCAATGCGGAGCTAAAGCCGTGTCTTTGAAAAAGCCGTGGATTTCCGTGCCTAATATAAAATGAGTAAAATATGATAATAGATTCACATAGCCATCTGTGGCTCAGACAGGATGCTCTCGTAGATGGCCAGGCGATAAGGACATTGGAGGTCAATGGGTCGCGCTCGCTGTTCTTTGGCGAGGAGCGACAGATGTTGCCGCCGTTCATGATTGACGGAAGGAATACGGCGG
>JBJEAV010000031.1:0-21513 GCA_051869395.1 Prevotella sp. | reverse complement strand
ATGTCGCCCTTTCAGGGCTATAAGGCAACATGTTATGTCGCCATTTCAGGGCTATCTAAATTAATCCCTGCGGAAAATGTCGCGGGTATAGACTTTGTCCTCTACATCGCTGAGACATTCATCGAAACGGTTGGCTATGATGGCATTGGAAAGGGACTTGAAACGCTCAAGGTCATTTACCACCAAACTGCCAAAGAAGGTCTCACCGTCAGTCAGTGTAGGCTCATAGATAATGACATTGGCACCCTTGGCCTTAACACGCTTCATGATACCCTGAATGGCACTCTGACGGAAATTGTCGGAGTTACTCTTCATAGTCAGACGGAATATACCCACGGTCACTTGCTCGCGTTTGCCCGAATACTGGTTGTTGGTGCTGTAGTCATACCATCCAGCCTTCTGAAGCACAGCATCAGCAATATAATCCTTGCGTGTGCGGTTGCTCTCCACAATAGCAGACATCATGTTTTGCGGAACATCCTTGTAGTTGGCAAGAAGCTGCTTGGTGTCCTTGGGCAGACAGTAACCGCCATAGCCAAAGGACGGGTTGTTATAATATGTGCCGATACGCGGGTCGAGACCGACGCCATTAATGATGGACTTGGTGTCGAGTCCCTTCATCTCGGCGTAAGTGTCAAGTTCGTTGAAATAGCTGACACGCAGGGCGAGATAGGTGTTGGCAAAGAGTTTCACTGCCTCTGCCTCCTTCATTCCCATGAAAAGCGTGTCGATGTTCTCCTTGAGTGCACCTTCATGAAGCAATGCGGCGAAGGTCTTGGCAGCTTCCTTCATCTTGTCAACGTCGGTGACTTTCAGTATTGCCTCGTTCTCCTCGGCAAAGTCATCACGGTTGATGAGCTTGGGATAACCGACGATGATGCGGCTGGGATAGAGGTTGTCATACAGGGCCTTGCTCTCGCGCAGGAATTCCGGCGAGAAGAGCAGGTTGAACTGCTTGACTCCCTTGGCGGCATACTTCACATAAAGGCTGCGGGTGTAACCCACGGGGATGGTACTCTTGATAACCATCACGGCGTCGGGATTTACCTCAAGCACGAGGTCTATGACATCCTCGATATGATGTGTGTCGAAGAAATTCTTCACAGGGTCATAGTTCGTGGGGGCTGCGATGACCACAAAGTCTGCATCCTTATAGGCCTCACGTCCGTCGAGTGTCGCCCTGAGATTGAGATTCTTCTCGGCAAGGTATTTTTCTATATATTCGTCCTGGATAGGAGATATCCTGTTGTTGAGCTTTTCAACCTTCTCGGGGATGACATCCACTGCTGTGACCTGATGGTTCTGGCTCAGCAGTGTGGCTATACTCAAACCGACGTAGCCTGTACCGGCTACGGCGATTTTCAAATCCTGAAATTCTTTCATGTTTGATATTAATTATTTACCCTTCGCTCGTGTAATATGACTTTGAACCGTAGTAGCCATACTTATATCCATATTTATAGCCATACTTGTAGCTGTAACGTCCACCCGAAGACACTGTGCCGTTGAGCACAAGGCTGAGGTTCTTGAATCTCTTGGTGTTGTAGATGGTGTTCAGCTCGCCAAGCATCGAACGCTCAAGCAGTCCGGCACGGATGATAAAGATGGTGCGGTCGGCATACTTCTCGATGATCTGGGTATCGGCAACGATGTCGATAGGAGGACAGTCGAGGAAGATGTAGTCATACTGGGTGCGCATCTTCTCAACAATATCGCCGAGCATACCGTTCTCAAGAAGCTCCGTCGGGTTGGGAGGCACTGTACCGATAGGCATAACGTCGAGAGTATCGAAACCTTCCTTCTTGACGATGATATCGGACAGGCGGTCAATCTTGCCGCTGAGATAGTCGGAGAGTCCCTTCTTGGGAGAACCGACATAAGCGGAGGTGGAACCATGACGGAGGTCACCGTCGATGACGAGCACCTTCTTCTTCTTGATGGCGATGCTGACGGCAAGGTTCATTGTAATGAACGACTTACCTGAACCGGGGTTGAACGAGGTCATGAGGAAGACATTGCGGTTGTCCTTGGTGTCGGACATAAAGTCGATGTTGGAACGGAGCACACGGAATGCCTCGTTGATGACATCGCGGCTGCCCTCGGAGATGATGACATCGTTCTGAGCCTTGCTTCGCCTTGTCTTCTTAGGCTTCTTGCCAAAGATTGACTTGGCCTGCTCGGACACCGTCTTTGGCTTGGCATAGAGAGGTATCTCGCCAATAAGGGGCATTGAGACATTCTCGAGGTCCTTGCGTCCCCTCACCTTGGTGTTCATGTTCTCGCGCTGCCATATAATCAGACCGGGAAGGAGAAGACCTGCAACGAAGGCTCCGAGGAGAATCATCATCCTCTTGGGAGATGTGGGTATCTTGCTGCCTCGCGGCTCGGTGATGACACGGGTATTGTAGGCGGTGAATGCCTGTGAAAGCTCATTCTCCTCGCGCTTCTCAAGGAGGAAGAGGTAAAGGGCTTCCTTCACCTTCTGCTGACGCTCGACAGAAAGCAGGTGCTTGGCCTGGTTAGGATTGCTGGCAAGCTTGCTGGTGGCCATGGCATCCATGCGCTGGGCACCGCCCATCTGCTGGCGAAGTGAGGCTATATAGTTATCCACTGACTGGAGAATGGTCTGCTTAAGTGCCTGAAGCTTGGTGCTGAGGTCCTGAACCAACGGGTTGCTCTCACTACTGCTCGCCAAAAGGCGGTTGCGGTCGAGAACGGCATTGTTGTACTCGCCCACACGTGACTCGATGGCCTGGTTGTCGATGCCGGAGTTGGTTGGCAACGGCTGGCTGATGTCCTTGCTGGCAAGCTCACTGCGCAAGAACTGGGCTGTGGCAAGCTGGGTGGATATGCCCATCATCTCCTTCTGGTTGTCGGCTGACTGCTGCATATACATCCGTGAGGCTGCCTCAAGGTCGGGAACAAGGGTGGAACTCTTGAAGGATGATATATTGGCATCCACATTGCCAAGCTCGCTCTCGATGACGCGCAGACGCTCGCTTATGAACTTGGATGTGCTGACTGAGATGCGGTTCTTGTCCTTCACCCAGTTCTCGTTATATACTACAATGAGTGTGTTGAGCACATCCTCGGCACGCTTGGTGGATTCGTCGTTGAGACTGAGATTCACGATTGAAGCCTTCTTGTCGTTCAGTTCCACTGTCAGGTTCTTGGCATAGAGGTCGGCATAGTCGTTGACATCTCCACGAGAGAACTTGAATGACTTGCCGATAAACTCATCGCTGAAGTTCTTTGAGCGTGAGAGTGCGATGACACCCACGGGAGTCTTTATGCCAACTCCAATCTTGCCCTCGAAGCTCAAGCCCTCAATCTCGTCGCGGGTCTCGGTCTTGGGTGAGCAGAAATCAGTGATAACGAAACTGTTGTTGTCGGTCAGCTCAATGGTCATCCAGAAAGCCGTGGTGGGGTCACCCTTGAAATACACTTCCACGGGCTGCTTGTTATATAATGTAACACGGCGGAGACCCTCGCGTATAGAATAGTTCTCGTTGAGACGCAGACGCTTGACCACCTCGGTCATAAGCTGCGGAGACTGGAGTGTCTGCACCTCATTCAGCACGTTGGTGTTGGACGAGAACAGTCCAAGGTCGGAGAAATCACTTGCCGACAGGGCTGAAGCGCCCTTCTTGTCCTCCTTGATAAGAAGTTCGGCATAACGGGTATAGACATTGGGGGTGCGTGCCAAATAAAGGAACGCCACTGCCAAACAGGCAAAGGCTGAAAGCACAAACCAGTACCAACGCGGAAGGAAAATACTGATAAGGTCAGAGAGCTTCATGCTTTCCTCGGTCGAAGTTGTCTTTTCTTCCATAAAAATGTAGTCCTAATTATTAATAATGTATAATATTGGTTGTTTATCTATGATATTACTTGAATACAAGCACTCCCACTGATGTCAGGAATGAACAGAAAGTAACCCAGAAGCTGACGTTGCTGAAGGTGTTCTCGTTGATGGTTGACTGTCCGGCACGCATCTTGTTGGGGCGGATGTAAATCACGTCGTTCTGCTTGATGTAATATGCAGGTGACTTGAAGAGGTCCTTGCTGCGGACATCAACATTGTAGGTGATGCGCTTGCCGTTCTTCTCACGGATGAGATAGATGGGACCACGGAGACCGGTGATGTTGAGGTCGCCTGCCATACTGATGGCATCGAGGATGGTGGTGCGGTTGCGGGTGATATTGTACTTGCCGGCTGACTTCACTTCACCGAGGATGGAGAAGGTGAGGTTGGCAAACTCAACTGTTACGATGGGGTTGCTTATCTGTCCTGACTTGACGAGCAGGTCCTTAACCTTGTCGGCAACCTCCTGACGGGTGAGACCGGCAACATGTACCTTGCCAATGACGGGGAAATCAATGTAGCCCTTGGCATCAATGGTGTAATATGATACACGGTTGTAGGATGAAGACGAATTGGCGCCACCGAGATAATACTGCGGGCTGACAAGGTTGAACAGGGCGGTAAGCTCGGGGTCTTTGCATGTTACGATTATGGATATCTGGTCGTCGGCTTCCATACGGATTGTGCCAACAGTATCTACCAACACCGGACGGTTGATTTCGAGATCTTGGAAATACGTCACTTCCTGCTGAGTGGAACGACAGGAACTGAGACAGAGGAGAGCTATGACTCCAAAAAACAAAAAGACTTTTTTCATTTTCTTATACTATGTGTTTTTTATAAATATATTTATACTTTTGATTACGGCTGCAAAATTACTAATAAATAATCAAATTACAATAAAACAATCATAAAAAAAACTTAAAAACGCAGATAAACCACGAATAAATCAATAATTTACTCGTTTATAGCACCGCAATACGGGCATTTGCCGAGACTATTAAGCCCTGCGCCACAATTACCGCAGACATAACGATGAAGGAAAAGACGCAGACGAGAGACTGCAAACCACCAATAAAGCACCAACAGCACATAGCCCACATAATAGAGGGTGAAAACACTGAAGACAACATAGTCAACGGCACATACGGCGGACAGTCCAAGCAGATAGAGCAAGGCACTGCCTAAGGGAAGACGGCGGACTACATCCTCAACCACCGCTATGCCCGTGATAATCATCGACCATACCAACACAACAAACACACCCAAGACGGGAGTCAAGGCAAAGGGGTTGAGAGTGGGATGGAAATAAAAATGCTGCCAACTCTCAGGAGCGAAATTCTGTATCGTGGCATATACCGTGGCGGAGGTGGCTACAAGCATGGCAAGAAACGTGGGCAACACTGAGCCAATATCATGGAAATGAACTAAATAGGCATCACGGCGATACAGCTTGCGAAGTCCGTATGTGGCTGTCACTATCACCACCAATGCCATGAAAAGCAGGAGGTGGTTGTCGGAAAACATGTCGATGAACTGGGAGATGGGATCATCAGGTGCCACATTGGACAGAAGGACACACTCACGCTGCCAACCCTGCGACATCTGGTCGCGGGCAAGCTTCACCCACACGCTGTCGATGGAATCGGCTGCTACGGTCTTTATCTCTGCCACGACAAGCTGGTCGCCCTTATACACGACTGTTGAGTCGATGAGGGTGTCGGCACTGTCGAACAGGGACATGGAGTCGGTCTTGACCACAAAGTTATAGTTATGGCCATAGGCTTGCGGCTCAGAGAAAAACGCTGTCTGCTGCTTATAACATGAGACAAGCAACTGGGACGCAACTATCAGGGCAACAGCATATAACAACGACCGCAGACTATTTTTCACCATCATAGCACACATTCATCTGACAATGCTTACAATCAAACTCAAGACGGAAACGGCGACCGTCGGGGAGCACGAGGGAATAAGGCTCACGGTACGGAGACCGTATGCCTCCACGATTGACACAATAGCCCAAGGCATAACGAAGGCAATAGCGACACTGCATCACTATGCCCTGCGAGGGCATCGACTTCTCAAAAGCCAAGGAGAAATCATGCAAACCATGGGACATATAGAACTCACGCGACCGCGCATTGGCTATATTATATAAATAGGTGAAGCGCGAGGGATATTCGTGAGGGACATCTGTCTTAGAGGCCTGGGAAAGGGACGCTAAGGACGGTAACGTTGTGTTAATATGCTTTACCGGTTGTGAAATGGCAGAAGAAAGACTGTCAATGGCATCACGGCGCAGTCGCGCCAGCAGACTCGAAGGCACAAAACAGGTAAAGGGTGAAGGTATATTCACTTCATCGCACGTGAAGGATGTGCCGCCAAGTTTTGTCAGTTGGCGTACAACATTGTCATGCTGGGGTTTCTCGGCTGTCTGAAGTTCCAGACCTGTGATTTCGGCCTTGCCGCTGAATCCCATGCACTCTGCACTGAGACTAAGCCTGTCAGCAGAGGCTGTGAGAGACATACGGATGGGGATCTTGCGCTCTGATGACGGGCGGGAAAGGATACGCTCAAACTCCTGGTCGTTGTTGCGGTAGAGTGCTGCTCCACGGCGCAATCCCTGTGGCATATTAAGAGGGAACAACCTGTTGTTTTCCACACGGTTGACACGGAATCCTTCAAGTTGACGTTTATCATTCATAAAACACAATCCGTCGCCATTGGCAAAGGAGGACAGTCCGGCTACGGTAAACCATGTGCCACGTATTTCCTTCACCTTGCCCACATATTCGCCAAGTGCCTTGGGAGTGTCGGGAGACGATATGTCAGGACGCCTACCAGAGGCGAAATAGGTGGTGAAACCACGGTTGAATGTCTTGTGGAGATTGGGAGTGAAGGTATAGGAACACCTGCCCAATGAAGCACGGCGATAACGGTCGGGATAACGGGCTACAAGTTCGTCAAGACGCTGGCTATAGGCGGCGGTGACATTCTTTACATATACGATATCCTTAAGCCTGCCCTCAATCTTAAATGATGTAGCCCCGGCATCGGCAAGTGACTCGATGTTGTCAATCTGGTTCATATCCTTAAGCGACAACAGATGGCGCGACTTCTCCATCACCCTTCCGTCGGCATCCACCAGGTCAAAAGCCAAACGGCAGAACTGTGCACACTCTCCCCTATTGGCAGAACGGCCGAAACAATACTGCGAGGCATAGCACAAGCCACTATAGCTGACACACAGGGCACCATGTACGAACACCTCTAATTCGACATCAGGCACGGCATGGTGAATCTCGCGTATCTCTTCAACAGAAAGCTCACGAGCCAGCACTACCCTACTGAAACCAAGCGACTTGAGCCAACGCACCTTGTCGGCAGTGCGGTTGTCGGTCTGTGTGCTGGCATGACACTCCATGGGCAATCCACTGAGCATGTCGAGCACAGCCATATCCTGGACAAGCACGGCATCCACTCCTGCATCGGCAAGCGAGGCAAGCAAGCGGCGGGTGGCGTCAAGCTCATTGTCATAAATGATGGTGTTGACCGTGACATACACCCTTGCACGAAACGTATGGGCATAGCGGCACAACTCGGCTATGTCGTCCACGGAATTGCCAGCCGCAGCACGGGCGCCAAACCTTTCGGCACCTATATACACGGCATCAGCACCATGGTCGATGGCAGCCTTGCCACATTCCAGGTCGCGGGCGGGAGCCAGTAGTTCAAGTGGTCGTGTCATTATTGTATCTTGGTGATATCGTAGGGTGTCTCCTGATAGATATAGTAGTTTATCCAGTTGTGATACAACAGGTTGGCATGTGCACGCCAAGTGACAAGCGGCTCATTGTCGGGATTGTCGTCACGATAATAATTAACGGGAAGATCCACGTCGTCGCGTATGTCCTTGTCGCGCTTGTACTCGTTGTCAAGGGTGTTTGGGGCATACTCCATGTGTCCGGTGATGAAGAACTCCCTACCCCCTCGCGCCATGACCATGCTCACCCCGTTCTCGGGAGAGTCGGCAATGAGCGTCAGTTCGGGATTGGCGAGGATATCCTCCTTGTGTATCTCGGTGTGGCGGCTGTGGGGCATATAGAACACGTCGTCGAAACCACGGAAGATGGGCAGTTGGGGACATAGTGTGTGCTGGCGGAACACACCGAACATCTTCTTGTCGAGAGGATACTTCGGTATGCCGTAGTGATAGTAGAGACCAGCCTGTGCTGCCCAACATATATATAAGGTGGAAGTGACATGGGTGCGTGCCCATGCGAATATGGTGGAAATCTCGTCCCAATAGTTCACCTGCTCAAAGTCGAGCTGCTCCACAGGCGCGCCGGTGATAATCATCCCGTCGAACTTCTCGTCCTTCATCTTCTCGAAGTCACGATAGAACATCATCATGTGCTCAATGGGGGTGTTCTTCGGGGTGTGGCTCTTAAGCTTCATAAAGTTCACCTCCATCTGTAGCGGAGTGTTTGAGAGCAGGCGTATGAGGTCTGTCTCAGTAGTGATCTTCAACGGCATGAGATTGAGTATCACAATCTTCAGGGGACGGATATCCTGGGTGGTGGCACGCGAGTTGTCCATCACGAAGATATTCTCTTTTTTCAGCAGCTCTATGGCTGGCAACTTATCCGGTAATCTAAGTGGCATTTCAATATTTAAATTTTTTATACAATCTTCACAATACACGCCGAGCAGTTGTCGTAGCCTCCCGCGTCGATGGCGGCATGGCACAGTTGGCTGGCGTTGCAGTCGATGTCGAGCAGACGCTCTATATGGCAGTCATCCACCATATCGGTCATTCCGTCGGAACAAATCAGGAACACGTCGCCCGAATATATGTCATTTGTTATCTCCTGCAAGTCGATGAACGTGGTGGTGCATCCCGCTCCTATACAGTTGGTGATGGCGCTTGACATTTTCATCTCACCGTAGATGCCGGCAAAGGAGTGGTCGGTGCTCAACTGCTCAAGCTCGCCGTTGCGGAAACGGTAGATACGGCTGTCGCCACAGTTCATCCAGTATATTCTTCCTTCAAAAAACAACATCCCCACAAGTGTGGTTCCCATATTGCGGTAAGCCTCGTCGTTGCGTCCCTGGGAATTTATCGTGTTGTTTATGCTGTTGATCCAACCGACGATAGCCTCGTTGAAATCCTCGTCGGAGATTTTCTCGGGCAGGTCGCTGACGAAGAAGTGGAGACTTGACAGTGCTTCCTGACTTGCAACCTCACCAGCCTCATAACCTCCCATTCCGTCGGCAACAGCCACGACAAGACGGTCGCATACCGAAAGGTCTATCTCGGTGTCATAATCCTCGTCGCGCACATACTTGTTGCGTACCAAGATCATATCCTCATTATTTTTTCTTACCAGTCCCACGTTGCTGGATGCTGTAATCTGAAGTTTCTTCATAAGTTTTTTCACGTATTAATAAGTACTTGTAGATTGATGTTGGCTATTGATAGTATATCATTGTTTTTCAACGGCATACCAATGTCCGCTTGAAGTTTTTTGCGGTTGAGGAATGTGCCGTTTGAGGAGTGCTTGTCCATAATGCACCAACCGTTCTCCTGACTGTAGAAGAGTTGTGCGTGAACACCGGAGACATACATGTCCTTCTCGAAGAGCTGACGATACGGGCCCTGACGGCGACCTATTATGGCTCCGTTGATACCTTGTATGCTGATGTTGAGCTGATGGCTGACAAGACTAAGACGGGGTACGCTGGTATCGATGAGCGACTGGGAAATCTCCACGTTGGCACGCGACGTGGTCACCGACGGTGCCGCCGTGTTCAGGTTCTCTGCCATAGTGGTGCGCTGGCTCTGGGCTTCCAGTTCCTGGGCGGTCATCATGATGCCTCCGCAGTAGGTGCAACGGCGTCCCGACCCTACATGACCACAACTGCTGCAGTAGGACAACGCCTGTCCACACTGGTCGCAATAGCATGAGTTCTCTTCAATTTCTTCCTTGCAAAACGGGCATGTTATCATATTTCAAATTCTCTTTTTATTATTAATAAGGGTTGTTGATACCCCCTGTGGGCAAATCCTCGGGCTGGATAATCTTATAGACATCCGCCGTGAGATTCTGTGGGGGAATCTTAGACACTCGCATAGACAGGTGACCAATGGTGATTTCAAGCAGCGTGCGCATCTCGCGGGCATTGCCGAAGGAGTCCTTCTTGCTCATGACCATATTGCAAACCAAGCCCATGAGCTTAAGCTCTGCCTCCTGGGAGAGATGGTAGTCCTGGCGTGCAGCCATCTTCTTGAATATGGACACCAGTTCGTCCTCATTATAGTCGTCGATATGCAGACGATGGGTGAAACGGCTCGCCAGTCCGGGATTGGTGTTGAGGAAAGCTTCCATACGGTCCTTGTATCCGGCTACGATGACCACAAACTTGCCGCGGTCGTCCTCCATGCGCTTCATCAGAGTGTCAACAGCCTCCTGGCCGTACTGGTCCTCACCCGAACAGAGGTTGTATGCCTCGTCGATGAAGAGCACACCGCCCATGGCCTGGTCGCACAACTTGTTGACAAGCTTGGGAGTCTCGCCCATATACTTGCCCACCATTGTGGCACGGCTTGCCTCTACGACGGTCCTCGTGGGCAGTATCTCCATACTCTGCAACAGCTCGCCCATCAGTCGCGACACGGAGGTCTTGCCTGTTCCGGGATTACCGGTGAGCACAAAGTTCATGGACATCTGCTGCACCTTTCCGATACCCGATGCGGAACGCTGTTTCATGAACATGCTCTGCACCGCAAGACGGCGGATGAGATTCTTCACACTGCGCATACCCACAAACTCGTCCATATCGTTGAGCACCTCGTCGAGCGGACGCACTGCCTGACTCTTATTGCTTGGGAGGTCGGCTTCGACGATGGTGTACATATCCGACTCCTTCAGCGTGCGCTTGCCCATCTCCTCAACAAGACGGTGACTCTGGTTCTCCACTGTCTCGTCGAACATACGGCGCGCCTCGCGGGCATTGCCGAAGTTGCGGTCACGGCGCAGGTATATCTTGTCGAACATCCTCTTAACGGCTGCCTTGACATCATCGTCGAGTATGAACTTGCGCGATGTCGCCATATTGAGGAATATCTCCGTGAGTTCCTCTGCTGTATAGTCGTCGAAGTTGATGGTCTGAGTGAAACGGCTCTTCAGTCCGGGGTTGGAATCGATGAAGTCGTGCATCTGGCGCGTATATCCCGCCACGATACATATAAACTTGCCACGGTCGTCCTCAAGTCGCTTGAGCAGCGTGTCGATGGCCTCCGTGCCGAATGAGTCGTGGTCGCTGGAGGCAAGAGTGTATGCCTCGTCGATAAAGAGCACACCGCCCATGGCCGAATCCACAAGCTGGTTGGTCTTTATGGCTGTCTGTCCACTGAATCCAGCCACGAGCTTTGACCTGTCGGCCTCAACAAGCTGTCCGCGCGAGAGGATGCCCAATGTCCTGAACACCTTTGCCATAATCCTCGCCACGGTGGTCTTACCTGTTCCGGGATTACCGGTGAAGATATAATGCTTGCCCTGGAACGTGTTTTTCTCCCCTCGCTGTATCTGAAGGTTGAGATAGGACGCAAGGTTGCTTACTTCCTCCTTGACACCATGCAGGCCAACGAGTCCATCGAGGTCCTTAAGGCACTCGCGGTAGTCAACGGCCTGAGGCTTGTCATACGGAACGTCCTCTGGCATGACTGTCATCAGGTCAACGTCGCTCGTGTGGCTGAGGTCGTTCTTCTGCAGCCTCTCTGCCTGACGCTTGCATATTGTGTCAAACAGCTGGCGCATGGTTCTGCCGTTGGCGAAATCCTTGTCCCTTTGTTCATATTTCTCGCTGATGACAGTCTTGATAATGTCCTCAGCCTCATGGGATATGATATATTTCTTCTCGCCTGCAAAACAGAGCAGTATGCGGTAAAGCTCGTCGGGGTTGTAGTCCTCGATATTGAGGAAATAGTTGAAGCGGCTCTTGAATCCGGGATTGATGCGGAACAGGTTGTCCATCTCCATACGGTAACCCGCGGTGATCACGACAAAGTTGCCGCGGTCGTCCTCCATGCGCTTCATCAGGGTCTCAAGCGCCTCGGCACCATTCTGGTCGCGCTCACCCGACTGGTTGATGGGTGCAAGCGTGTATGCCTCATCGACAAAGAGTATGCCACCCTTTGCCTTGTCGCACAGGCGGTTGACGAGCTTTGGTGTCTCACCCTGGTACTGGCTCACCATCTTCGACCTGTCAACCTCCACCACATGTCCGCTGTCAAGATAACCTATAGCCGATAGAATCTCACCCAACTTGCGGGCTATGGTGGTCTTTCCAGTTCCCGGATTACCGGTGAGCACAACGTGCATACCCATCTTCTCGCCACCGCCAAGTCCCCTGCCCTGGCGTTCCATGGCGTTCTTCACAGAATAGGCTATTTCACGCACTGCCTTCTTCACTTCATCCATGCCGATGAAGGTGTCCATGTCCTTGAGTATGTCCTCCAGCGGACGGTCCTCGGGAACATAGCCCTTAATGTCGTCCTCCTCAACGGATTTCGCGTCGATACCTCGGCTGATAAACGAGGTGAAGATGTTTTCAGCCTGTGTGATGGCCTCATGGGCAAAGCCGAAGGTCTCGTCCTTGGTCTTAACCCTGTATTTGAAGTAGGCCTTCAGCTTCTTGTCTGCCTCGGGGGTATAGCTTGAAATGCCATACTTGGTCTTAAGCTGACGGCGGCATATATGATAGAGCTCCATGAATCCCGGTGTGGGAAGATAGAACTTGTACTTGAATCTGTTGGTTATGGCAGGGTTGTTGGTCAGGAAGTCGTCAAGACCTCTTGTCAGACCGGATATCACAACGATGGGGTCGTCATCCCAATGGTCCATCTCGACAAAGAGCTTGTCAAGAGGGTTCACCTGATTGGAGTATCTGTCAGGCAGCAGTTTCTGGACATTGTCGAAAAACAGTATGCCACCCTTGGCTTTCTTGATGTTATCGTCCCATTTGTCAACAAACCGTTGGTAATCAACAGCGTCAACCATTGTTAGTTTTTGCTTGGGAATAATCTTGTTCTGATAGAAATAGTCGCGCATCAACTCTGCCAGCATGGTCTTGCCAGTGCCGGTTTCACCTACCACAATGGCGTTGATACTCAACCTCACGTTGGCGATGTCCTTGCGCGAATGAAGGAATGTATAGGTGTTGACCACGGTCTTGAGTTGCTGCTTCAACTCGTCAAGGCCGACAATCCTGTCCAATACATCCTCCGAAGCCAAGGGATGGCCACACCAACGGCAATATTTGGCTATCGAACGGTTTTCCTTATGACAATGTTCACATTTCATTCTACATTCATTATATTTTAGTTAAATCACTGAGTTATATACAAGCAACTCCACAATGAGAGCCACTACCATAACGGTCCACATCACATAGTGTATGACTGACTCGCTCGCCACTGTGGTGAACTGGTTCTCAACATCTTCGAGAACACTGAACTTGGAACCGTTAAACTTGAACGACTTGGTCTTGAACGTATAGTATAGAGGTTCGAGAAGCAACGACTTGACATCGTCGTCAATCACCTCGTTGATAAATTCCTTGTCGAATGTCTTATCCGGGCGGTTTTCGGAGAAATGGCATATTACCATATATAATAAGGTAATGACTATCACCGTGGCAGTGAACATCGACGGAATGTTGGCATCAACATACCTCAGCACCCATAGCGGCAACAGCGAAGTGAGGAACCCGAACATGCCCCACAGGGTACACATCACAAAACCATAGCCGCGGAAGAAAGCCTTCACGCCACAGATGAGAGCAGTGACTCCGCCCACAGGAGCGCACACGGTGAGCATGCCGTTGAGGAGCATCTCCTCTTTCTTGTCGAATCCAAGCATAATCACCGACACTATCCACACCACGCATAGTCCAAGATACATGAAACGCCATACGTTGCGTTTCAGCTGGGTCTCGGTGAATTTCTTCTTCACATGGTCGTACTTTTGCTTGGTGTCGTTCTTTGCCTGTATGAAACGGCGATAGAACACATACTGGGGGTCGTAGTTGCCCACGGCGTTGAGCCAGTCCTCAAGACGTCGCTCATAGCTGAACTCCTCGGTGAACTCCTCAAGGGGATTCTCGTGGTAGAACGCTGTCAGCCACTGAGACAACACACCCTGTCGCACCTCGTTTCTCACCTCTGCCGTATATTTCTTGTCAATGTCAAGTCCGTTGCTGAGTATCTTTCCCGATGGCAGCGCATACGTAGGCACAGCACCAAGGATACGGCAGAAACGATAGGCTGCGGTACGAAGGTCATAAACACCAAGCCGCTGGCGGTTCTCGTCGGCATTCAAATCGAAGCATTTCTGTGCCTCCACCATTTCGGTCACCCATCCGTGCATCTGCGCGAAATACATGAACCGGCCCTCGGGATCGGTAAACTCTGACATCATCTCGGTAAACTCGGCATCGGGGAGCGACTGCCACTTCATAAGCTTATCCACGAGCATCTCACCCACTTTCTTGGGAGTGTCAGCATCCTTAAGGTCGTATGCGGCGGTGCGGTCGATATTGTAAAGCACCTTATATGCAAGATGGCGAGAGAAATCCTTGCCCTCGGTCAGTATGCGAAGCGCCTCGCACGCCATGCGGTCCTCGTGGTTATACATCCATGAGAGCAGGCGACCGTCGGTAAGGCTGCGCCAGTCGTTATCCGTTAGTTGTTCGTTGCCGAAGCAGTGTACTATGTCATGGAGTGTCTTGGTCTTGTATTTCACGAGGAATGGCATGTCCTTGTCTATCTCATACACCGTGCGCATCACTGCCAACGACAATGTCTTCTGTGAATTGTCATTCTGGCTGAAATACTTCCTCATGCGCTCCACGTCGCAGTTGGTGCGGCTCTCAAGATAAATCCACAGACGGTCGTGGGGATTGCGCAGCACAACCATATACTCCGACATGTTGGTTATCATCGACAGTGCCACGGAATGTATGTCGATACACTCCTTGTTGTTGACATCGCGATATGCCCACGTGGGTTCCATGGCGTATATGGCAGCAGTGAGTCCTGCCTGCGGGTCGGCGGGATAGCGGTTCTTGACAATATCCTTCAAGGCTATGCTCACCTTCTCGTTGCCGCACTGCTCAAACCAGTTGGCGAGACGTCCACCATACAGGTATCCACGGGCAATGCGCTCGTTGTTAAGCAGCATAGGCACAAGCTCCGCTGAATTCTGCGCCACAAGATTGCGCTCGGGGTCAACCACGAAAGCCTTGTATTTCAGGAACGGAGAACTCTCGTCCACCCTGGGGCTTTCTCCCAGGAACCACCGCTCCACCTCCTTGTACTTCCATCTCGTCTGGATGTTCACGGCTGTCAGTCCCTTGATAATCATCCTCACCCTGTCAGGCAGGTTGTCCACCTTTGGCAGACGCCCCTCGTTCTTGTATTTCATGATGGTGCGCTCGCTGTTGGTGAAGGGACTGTGTCCGAGCCAAAGCGCAAGCAGCGTGATGCCAAGTGAATAGTAGTCGGTGGCAGGTGTCAGCTCCACCACTCCGTCGATTACGTCCGAATACATCTCGGGCGAGGCATACACCGGTGTACGTGCCTGGGTGGTGCGGTGCACTGCCTGGTTCTCGTCTATGAACGAAGATATGCCGAAGTCTCCCAACACGAGCTGTGTGTGCTCGCTGTCGCGGAAGAAGAAGTTGCCTGGCTTGATGTCCTTGTGTATGATTTTCAGGTTGTGGCAGTATTCGAGAGCAGCGGCTGCCTGTAGTGCCAAACGCCTGAAGGCATCCATATCGCCGTTGATCTTGAACTTGTCGAGCGTGCCGCCCTCAAGGTATTCCATCAGCTCATAGTCACGATGTACGCCATCGACATACAGCTTTCCGAAGTCGTGCGTCCTGACAATCATCTCAAAGTTGATTGTTGACACCAACTTCATCAGCTTTTTCTTGACCTTGAATTTGGGGTAATACACCTTGAGCACCTGCTTCACCCCGTCTTTCTCAACCAGGAATACCTGTGCCTCTCCCGAGTTGTCACTCAGGGTCTCGAGTTTTGTGTAGTACTCTCCCCTGATATAGAAATATTCGCCGACATTTCTGATTGCACCACTCTTCATTGAGCCATCCTGCAATGCGCTTGCCGTGCGTGCCGTACTGAGCATATCCACTTGGGTTCTCAGTGTGATGTCATCGTCGGGCATTGCTCCGGTCATTGACTGCACGTCTGTAGCCATGGGGGTGTCGGGTTTAAGAGTTTTATCTAAATTCTCCATAATGTGGGGTCAATCTTTAGTGGTTGTAATATTTCCCGAGGTGTTATGTCCAAGTATCACCCAGCGTCCGCCAAGGTGTGGCTTTGCACATCCGCACGGTCCGCTGTGCATGGCATGCTTGTAATTGCATACCCAGGCAAGCCTGACACCCGAAGGTTTCATCGCCATGGCATAGTTGCGCGCCTTCACCGGCGATGGCTGTGGCTTGGTGGACATCTCCCCAAGTGCCTCGCTTATCATTCGCGCCAGGTCCATCTTCTTGGTCTCAAGCTGTGCCTCGGTCATTCTCTCTGCCTTGAGCGGAGTGATTTCGGGTGTTTCCTCGCCTTTGTCCTCGGCAAGCATCCTCAGCACCCTTGTCCTGAGAACCTCATTGGCCTTACAGCGTTCCTGGTCGGATTCACTGTAGAATGGCTCCACATTCCCAAGCCTTGCCATCTCATTTGTGAGTTTCTGCAGTCTCTGGTATTCCGGAGTGTGATGCAGGTATTCCATCTGCTCTTTCGCCTCGGCTGTGAGAGGGAATCCGCATTTCTTGCAGAACGCAAACTCATTGAGCGTGTGACATTCGGGACAAACAATTCCTCCGCGCGGACTGCCACATTCGGGGCAATAGGCTCCATCGCCCTCAAACGCGGCACCGCAAAACGAGCATACGTCATGCTTCACGTATTTGCGGCAGTTCTCGCAGTAGTCGGCATCCTCGGGAATTGCCGAACCGCAAACAGGACACACGGTTAAGGACTGGGTGGCTTGGGGAGCTGTTTGGGCATAATCGTTCATGCCCAATCCCTGAGACTGGGAATATTGTGGATTTTCGGGTTGAAGTTGCAGATATTGCTGACTTTTCTGCATCTCCAGGTTGCTTAATGTCTGGTCTTCGTTCATCTTGACTATAGCCTTTATGTACAAATATGCCACAAAGGTAGTAATTTATATCAAAAGAACAAAATATTTTTGAAAGAAATATCAATTTTAATAAAAAAAAGTGCCTTTTGACATATAATAATGACAAAAAAGGCACTTTTATTAGTATATTCTGTATGATTTACCACAGGTCAAGACGCTCCGACTTCGGCACGAACAGAGGGTCGCCTTCCTTCACGTCAAAAGCCTCATACCATGAGTCGATGTGCGGCAGTGTGCCGTTCACACGCCAGCGTCCCAACGAGTGGGGGTCGCTCTTGGTGCGGTTGCGGATCTCTGCCTCGGTGATGTTGCCAGCCCATACACCTGCGTATGCAAGGAAGAAGCGCTGTGCGGCTGTCAGTCCGTCCTTGTCGCCACAAGGAGCATCCTTGGTGGCGTTCTTGAAAGCATTATACGACACCATCAAACCGCCGTGGTCGGCAAGGTTCTCGCCAAGTGTGAACTTTCCGTTGGCGTTAAGGTCGGGCAGCACCTTGATATTTGAAAAATAGTCCACGCACACATTTGCGCGATTGGTGAAGTTGTCGGCATCATCCTTTGTCCACCATTCGTTCATGTTTCCATCCTTGTCATAGTGGCGGCCTGAGTCGTCAAATCCGTGGGTCATCTCATGACCAATAACCACTCCGATTGCACCATAGTTGAAGGCATCGTCGGCATCGGCGTCAAAGAAAGGAGGCTGCAAGATACCTGCGGGGAAGCATATCTCGTTGGTTGTAGGATTATAATAGGCATTCACCGTCTGCGGTGTCATGTGCCACTCGTCCTTATCCACTGGTTTGCCTGCCTTTTTGGATATTGCGTAAGCATTCCAAAACTTATTACATTCGATGATATTCTCATAGTAAGATTTTTTCGTGTCAATAACAAGCTTTGACATATCTGTCCACTTGTCGGGATATCCAATCTTCACATAGAAGGAGTTCAGCTTGTCCATGGCGTTCTTCTTGGTCTCCTCGCTCATCCATGTCTGAGCCTGGATACGCTCGGCAAGTGATGCCTGAAGATTCTTCACGAGCTGCACCATCCTTGTCTTGGATGACTCGGGGAAATACTTGTCGGTATATATCTTGCCAAGAGCCTCTCCCATCTGGCTTTCCACCTGGGATGTGGCACGCTTCCACAGCGGATGGTTTTCCTTGCGTCCCGACATCTTCTTGCCGAAGAACTCGAAGTTTGCGGCAATGGCATCCTCACTGAGATAACCCACTGCCGACAGTATCTGGCGCCACTGCATATAGTCGCGCAGCTCCTCGGCCTTGAGTGTTGCCATCAGCTTGTCGGCACCGTCGAGGAACTCTGGCTGACCAACGACAATCTCCTGCAGATACTTGCTCTCAACACCACCGGCATTGGCTATCTGCTCCATATACAAATGGGGATAGCGTGCATTGAACTCCTTCAGGGTCATCTTGTGATAGTTTGACTCAGGGTCACGCAGTTCGGAGTTGGTCTTTGACACCTTTGCCAATTCGGTTTCAAGGCGCAAAATGTTCTGCATTTTCTTTACCGAAGCCTCTTCGGAGAACCCAAAGAATTTGAACATATTAACGATATGGGACTTGTAAGCCTCCCTTATATCCACGGTGGCTGAATCATTGTCGAGATAATACTCCTTCTGACGCAGTATCAGACCACCTTGGTATATGTTCGCAATGTTTTGTGACGAGTTTTTCCTGTCAGCTCCGAAATACACTGAATAGAACTCATTGCTGGTATAGGATGTCATCTCCATCTGGAGGGCAACAAGCGACTTAAGGTCCTTGGCTGCCTGAATGCGGTTGAGCATAGGCATCAATGGCGACACACCGTCCTTGGCGCGCCTCTGCTCGTCGGTAGCCAACTTATACAAGTCGCTTAGCTTGCGCTCTGTGGTTCCCTCGGCATATTCTTTGGTCTTGAGTTCATTGAGAATACCGTTGATTCTCTTCACGTTGTCCTCACCGAGCTTATCAAAACTTCCGTATCTGGAATAGGCAGCGGGCAGCGGATGTGATTTCATCCATCCACCACAAGCATACTGGTAGAAATCGTCCTGCGGACGAACACTCTTGTCCAGGTCGCCGGTATTCACCCCGGTGCCAAGACCATCCTGTGCCATGCCCGTCATTGCAAACGAGCAAAAGGCAATAACCGAAACAAATTTCTTCATAATATATAATTAATTAAAGTTTCCTCAACTCTTCCAACTGCATCGAATATTCCTCCCATCTCTCAACTTCCTCGTCAAGAGCCTTCTTTGTGGAGGTGTATTCGGTGATGAGAGTCATGTCAGAGGCATTCTCAGGCTGACAGAGTATATCGTCAAGCTCTTTGAGCCGTGCCTCCATCTTTTCAATCTTCCTCTCCGACTCCTTCACAGCCTTCTCCGCACGTGATATTTTCTTCATCCTCTCCTTGCGCTCGGCATAGCTTTCCTTGCCCGAGGATGTATCTTCGGCGGGTGATGATGAGCCTCCCGAAGTTTTCTGTTCATTGTTGGCCTCCTCTTGTTTCTTGGTATTCCCAGTGGAAACCACAATGCTTGCATCGTCAATAGATGAAAGATAATCGTATATGCCACCTATGTGCTCCCTGACCTTGCCGTCGGCAAATTCATATACCTTGCTCACCAACCCGTCGAGGAACTCGCGGTCGTGGCTCACAATGATTGCCGTTCCGTCAAAGGCATTTATGGCTTCCTTCAGCACATCCTTCGACGGCATATCGAGATGGTTGGTAGGCTCGTCGAGGATAAGGAAGTTCACAGGAGACAACAGAAGGCGAATCATTGCCAGTCGGCTGCGCTCGCCACCGCTCAACACCTTCACTTTCTTCTCCGAAGCCTCGCCGCCAAACATAAAGGCACCGAGTATATCGTTGATCTTCAAGCGCACATCACCTTTTGCCACCCTGTCGATGGTGTCAAAGACTGTCAGATTCTCATCGAGCATCTGGGCCTGGTTCTGTGCGAAATATCCTATCTGAACGTTATGTCCCACCTTCAACATTCCATCGAATGGAATCTCATTCATTATACATTTTACGAGTGTTGACTTTCCCTCGCCGTTTCTTCCGACGAAAGCCACCTTCTCGCCTCGCTTGATGGTAAGCGACACATTGCTGAAAACGGTATGCTCACCATAGTCCTTGCGCACATCCTCGCAGATAATCGGGAAATCACCGCTGCGCAGACATGGAGGGAACTTAAGGTGCATGGCTGAATTATCCACTTCATCCACCTCTATCGGCACAATCTTCTCCAGTTGCTTGATGCGGCTCTGAACCTGTACTGCCTTGGTTGGCTTGTATCTGAAACGCTCGATGAAGTCCTTCAGGTCGGCAATCTCTTTCTGCTGGTTCTCGTATGCCCTGAGCTGTTGCTCGCGCCTTTCCTTGCGAAGCTCCACATATTCGTTATACTTCACACGATAGTCAATCACCTTGCCGCAGGAAATCTCAAGTGTGCGGTTGGTGATGTTATTGATAAACGCGCGGTCGTGACTCACGAGCACCACTGCCTTTGCCGACTGCACAAGGAATTGCTCCAGCCATTGAATACTCTGGATGTCGAGGTGGTTGGTAGGCTCGTCAAGAAGCAACACATCGGGCTTGCTCAGAAGAATTTTTGCAAGCTCTATTCGCATTCGCCATCCTCCCGAGAACTCACTCGTGGGACGGTCAAAGTCAGTGCGCCTGAATCCTAATCCCATCAACGTGCGCTCTATCTCCGCCTCATAGTTGTCGGCACCCATCATCATATATCTGTCGTGCTCAGTTGTGAACCTCTCCACAAGCTCTGCATATTCCTCACTCTCATAGTCAGTACGCTCGGCCAGTTCACGGTTCATCGCGTCGATTTTTTCCGCAAGTTTCCTTATATCCGCAAAAGCCTTCTGGGCTTCCTCCTTAACGGTGGTGTTGTCCTGAAGCACCATCACCTGCGGCAGATAGCCCACAGTGCAACCGTTGGGCACTGCCACCTGTCCCTCCGTCGGTTTCTGCATACCGCACAATATTTTAAGCATAGTGGACTTTCCTGCACCGTTTTTCCCAACCAGCGCAATGCGGTCTCTGTCGTTGATAACAAAACTTGCACCACTGAACAGGGGTTTGACACCAAATTCCACTTTTAGCGATTCTACTGATATCATATTGTATTTACTCTTTCTTTATTTTGGAGTGCAAAGGTAGTCAATTCTGCTTAAACCACCAAAAATATAGCCATTTTTTAACGAAATATATTAATATAATAAGGTGAAACAAGAAAAATACAACTTTTTTTGAAAAAAGTCTCAAAAAGATTTGGCAGTTTCAAAAAAAGTTCGTACCTTTGCACCCGCAATTCAGAAATCAGCCACGCGCTTGTAGCTCAGTTGGTAGAGCACCTGACTCTTAATCAGGGTGTCCAGGGTT